>CAZBUK010000056.1:0-24863 GCA_964495085.1 uncultured Ignavibacteriales bacterium | reverse complement strand
TGAATCACACAGAGACGGACGGGGAACGATGTTTTAAAATGCCTCCGGGTTTTCGGCTCATACTCAACATTGCTCCACTCCGCCAGCGTCGCATAGGTTCTGGATTCCTTGTCGCCGGGCAGATAGTTGGTAAGTACGCGGATAACGCTGAAGCCGTTCTTCAACTGAAATGTCAGGACCGTATCGTGGATGTTTCCATGAATTACCTCCTCGATGTACTGCCGGGGAGTCATCTTCTCCGCGTACTTATGATAATTTGGGATCCGGCCTCCGATGATAATACTCTTCAGGTTCAGCTCCCGTGCGAGTTCCTTCCGCGCTTCATATAACCGCTGGCCTATCTTCATTCTCCGGTAATCGGGATGGACCATAATTTCCATACCGTACAGATTATATCCTTCGGGATCGTGGTTGGTGATGAATCCGTTATCAGTGATCTCCACCCACGTATGTTGGTCCGTATAGTCATCGAAATCGACAATCAGACCCGCACACGACGCGATGATCTTCCCACTGAACTCCACGCATATCTGTCCTTCGGGAAATATACGATGATGGGACAATAGCTGTTCTTTGCTCCACGGCTTCATACCGGGGAAGCACTTCATCTGCAGTTCGATGATGGCGTCGAAATCATCCGGACGGATTGTCCGCTCGATAATCTTTTTTTCAAATTTCTTCAGATCGATCTTCGGCATTCGCTCCTCCTGTCACAATGTGAACGCAGCGTCTATGACCCGACGATTCCCTCCGCCGGAAGGGTCTGGAGATAATCAACTCTCGGGAACAAGCTGTGATATTTCGGTACCCGGAAAAGGAATCGATCCCGGCAATGAAGAACTGATGTGTATGTATCGAAGGGATTTGGATACTGCGGAGGGTGAGGGACTCGAACCCCCAAGTCCTTTCGGACGGCAGTTTTCAAGACTGCTGCATTACCAGTTATGCTAACCCTCCCGACCGTGAATTGAAACTTACAAAATAATAGCGGCTTATTCAAGCAGAATAGCCGGATTTGCCTGATTCGATACCCCCCCCGGCTCCACCGAGTTGTTGCCTGCCGACTCACACTCCCTTTCGGTAGGTCTCACGCATCTCGCTGATAATGAGATCGATTTTTTCATCGGGGAGAAATGCGGCCGCGAATTCCCTGAGATCATCGAGAAGTTCCCGCCTGATTTTCGGATCACCTGACGATTCGAGGTCAGAAACTTTATACGCAAGCTGCAGCCCCCAATCGATTTGCTGCCGCTGGCGATCGGATAAATCCGTTTTGTAATCACCGCCGAGTATTCTGTCGATGGGAAATCCCGCTTCCCTGAGCGCGGGGAAGGCGATCATGAGCATGACTACATCCTCGCGATCCTCCTCCGGAATCTCCTCGAACACGTCCTCGTCCGCGAGCTCCTCCCAATCATCCCCGTCGTCATCGTCGATGAGGCCGTCGAGATCTTCATCATCGTCGATAGATTCGGCTTCACTCTCTTCGAACTCTGCGGATGTATCCTCGCCGATTCCCGTATCATCCTGTTCCGCCGGAGCCTCAGGGTCCGCGTCTCCGGGATAGACGGGAAAATCTACTTTCACCGCAAAAAACCTGGAGTCTCTCTCGTTCTTTCCCATGTCGAGGAAGGTATCAAGTTCGGGTTCTATATTGGTATGGAACGCCCGGTCGATAAGACGCAGCAGAATTTCTTTCTCTTCGGAAGTTGTGTAATCGTTCTTATTTCTGAGCGTCAGATATTTTTTCAGCTGCGTAAGTATGAACTCTCTCC
Source organism: uncultured Ignavibacteriales bacterium (assembly GCA_964495085.1). GTDB lineage: Bacteria > Bacteroidota > Ignavibacteria > T3Sed10-11 > T3Sed10-11 > CAZBUK01. The sequence goes on along the minus strand of CAZBUK010000056.1, from coordinate 23,088 downwards.
TCAGCTCATCGGTGTTTCGAGTCCGATCGGCTCTTGCGGTCATAAGATTCGCCCGGTTGATCAGGTAATAAAGGTAGTTGTCATTCCAAAGTTACATAAAGATTGCTCTCAGAAGCAAGAAGATAACTATTGAAATCCCCATCGTCACCGGGAGAGTAATAAACCACGAAGAAAAAATATTCCTGACGACTCTGAAATCGAGCGCCGACAATCCGCGCGCAAAGCCAACGCCGATAACCGCTCCGACAAGCGTATGCGTTGTCGATATCGGAACCCCGAGTTTTGAGCAAATCAGCACGGTCGTAGCGGCGCCGAATTCCGCCGCAAAACCGCGCGACGGGGTTAACTCGGTTATTTTTCTCCCTATCGTCTCGATCACCTTATATCCGTAGGTAGCGAGTCCCACCACGATCCCGAATCCTCCCAATGCGAGCACCCAGATGGGGACAACCGTTTTGGTCGTCACGCTGTTCGTGGTGAGGATGTTGACAATGGCGGCGAATGGTCCCACCGCATTTGCGACATCGTTCGAGCCGTGAGCGAAGGCGACGTAGCAAGCAGTCATAATCTGCAGATACCTAAATACGTATTCCACCAGGTTGAAGCGGCTTAACGCAACCAGGCTTCGTTTCCGGATGATCGCATTGATGATTCGCTTCGTCGTATAAGAAGCTGTAATACCGGTAACGCCTGCGAGTCCGAACGCCTGGTGAAACGCAATTTCGAGATTCAGACTTGCGAGTCCCTCATAGAATACGGCAATACCGATGATCGTAATGACGACGAATACGAGTCCGGGTGCATAAAGCCGCAGCGCTTCGACCGGATCCGGTGCGTTGATGATCTTCCGATTGATCAACCGGAAGAGAAAAAACGCCATAATGCCGCCGCTCAGGGGAGATACCACCCAGCTCGAAACGATTTTGAGCATCGTACCCCAACTGATAGCGGCGAATCCCCCGGCAACGAGTCCGAAGCCGGTAACCGCGCCGACGATCGAATGAGTGGTTGAAACCGGAAAGCCGTACTTGGATGCGATATTCAGCCAGATCGCGGCTGCAAGCAGCGCAGCCATCATACCGTAAACCAGAATGAGGGGCTCTCCGACGAAGAGGCTGGTATCGACCATCCCTCTTCTAATGGTATCGGTGACGCGCGAACCGACGAAAACCGCTCCTGAAAATTCAAAAATTGCAGCGACCAGGATGGCGCCCTTTAAGGTGAGCGCTCCCGATCCGACCGATGTTCCCATGGCATTTGCGACGTCGTTCGCGCCGATGTTCCATGCCATATAACAGCAGAATAATGTTGCGACTACCAGTAGAATAATTGTGAGCGGATCCATGACGACATCCCGTTCAGCGTGAAATGAAGAATGTTCTGAGTTTTTTCGCCATCTTCTCCGCATTGTTCGCGATATTTCCGATAACTTTGAAAATCTCGAACCACATCATCACATCGACCGGACTCAATTCTTTTTCGAGTTCGAACAGTCGTTGAGCGAGCTTGTATTGACGCTTGTCGGCCTCCCATTCGAGCACGCTCACCTGGTCGATCATAGCGATTACTTTTTCGGCTTCCTTCCCCCCGAACGCCGTTTCGAGCATCGAATCGAGCTCGGAGATGATTTCGACGCTGAGATACGCGGATTCGAGACTCTTCCGGAGATAGGCGAACAGATCTTCGGTCAACGCGGGTGGAACGGGAGTGATCCTCAGGGTCAGGAGCACGCCGAGGTCCTCACACACATCCGGAATGGAATCCTGCGCCGAAAGGAGCGCCAGCAGATCCCTCCGGTCGACGGGAAGGAATATGCTCTTGGGAAGATGATCGCGGAGTTCATTCTTTATCTCGTCCGCCTCGTGCTCGATCTTCATAATATTCCTCGCCGCAAGCTTAACCTGTTCGTCCTTCCTCGCCGCAAACGCCTCCATCATGGGAAGAACCTGATCGAGACATTGCTTGACTTTTCCCATATGCTCCTTCAGCGATGGAAAAGGTGATTGCCCGAATAAACGGGATATTGTGGATTGTTTCATAGAACTTCCTCCTTTTACAAACCGAGTTGCCTGACAAGGCCGGAATTCAAATCGCTTCCATTCCCTCAGGGGATACGGTATCTTGACGCTTCCGGACCGATCGCAGGATATAACTGTACTATCTCCGGCCGGTCTTAGATCTTGTGCGTTTGGCCGAAGCTCCCCGTTGAACGAGAACAACTCCAAACATCGCAACGGATGCACCGATGAGGAACCGGACGCTTATATGCTGATTTAATAATATAACCGCCATTACGGTAGTTACCACGGGCTGCAGGTACGTAAACACAGCCACACGGGTCGATTCTATCCGGCCGAGAGCATAGTACCAGAGAAAATAAGCCAGAACGGATGTTCCGATTCCCAGGTACAGTAAACCGTAGATATGCGCCAATGTGAGAATCGTATAATCGAATTTCAACGCAGGCACGACGCCGATCGGGAAAAAGGCTAACGCTCCGACGATCATCGTCAGCGCGGAAACATGAAACGATCCGTATTTTATGATCAACGGCCTTCCTTGGACCGTATAGAGTCCCCAGGAGGTAACCGCCATGAGCATGAGCAGATTTCCGAACGTGTATTCCGATCCGAGATCGATGCCCCTTTCGAAAATAACCGTAGCTATACCAACGAAGCCGATCAATACGCCGATTTTGGGGAGCATTCCCGGCCTTTCTTTCAGCAGCAGAGAAGAGAAAAGCATAACGAAGACCGGTGTCGTCGCATAGAAAAGCGCGGCATTCGAGGGCGTCGTATATCCGATCGCGATCAGAAACGCGAACTGGTTCAGCGGTATCGCCAGAATACCCAGCCAGAGGATCCGGAGATAATCGGCTCGATGAATCTTAATTCTTTTTTCCTTCACGACGAATACGAGTAAGAGCGCAACCGCGGCTATCATCGAACGAAGGAACGTCAGCGAGATAGAATCGATATCTTCGACGACTAATTTTGCGACTATATGAGTTCCGCTCGCAATGAGCGTCTGCACGAAAAGGATGACGTATATCAATGTTCTCAGCTACTATTGCGCGCGGCTCAAACCGAGTGTATGCAAAACACTCAGCAGTTTTTTTTCTTCTTCTTCCCAGGTAAATTCGGCGGCAGCCCGTTTGCAGTTCGACCTGCACGCAAGCAGCAGTTCAGGATCGTTCCGTAACCGCAGGGCGGATTCGACCACCTTATCGGGATCGGACGGATCAGCCGTCAATCCGACGCCGTGATCTCTGACGATTTCCGCCATAGCCGGGAAATCGCTCGTTAGCACCGGCACTCCTGCCCGTATGTATTCGAACAGCTTATTGGGACGGGCGTGTCGGTAGCTCATCCCGTAATCTTCGATGAGCGCGCACCCGACATCGGCGACCGCCGTAAGTCTCAGCATCTCTTCATAGGGAAGCGAGCCGGTAATCACGAAACGCTGTTTCATTCCACGATTGTCAACTTCCGATTCGATCACCCGCCGCATCGGACCGTCCCCCAGGATTACGACGGTGCAATCGGACAACTCCGATGCAATCCGAATCATCAGCGGAAGTCCTCTGCCTTCGAGCAGCCAGCCCTGATAGAGAAATACGAAGGCATCCGGATCGATATGCAACTCATCCCTGAGCATTTTCCGGTCCGGTGGCTCGCTCGATCCGGGCGGATGGTTATGAATTGCAACGGGGTTCGTCGATCGGTATCGCTCGGCCAGCACCACGTTGTCCCGTTCTCCTGAGGTTATCACGGCATCGGCGTAATGGATGCAGAGATATTCAATAAACGACCAGAAGCGTTGTACCGAAGGACGGTCTTTCAGCGCTGCGAGCGCAAAATAAAACTCTTTCGCATCGTATAATATCCGGCTCCCGCCGGTGAGCGCGTATGCGACAGCCGCCGGCATAACAAACAAATCTTCAGCTATGATTAAATCCGGCCGCAATCTGACGCACTCAATGAACGATCGGATCCAGTAATGCACATACCGGATTTTCGATCCGAATGAACCGACAACGCCGATATACCGGATTACGATTCCATCGATCTCCGCTGTTTCATTCTGTTGCGCCGGTCCGATAAAAAACACTTCAGCGCCGGACCGCACACAAGACCTTGCGATATTCCTGCACCTGCCGTCGGTACGGATGTCTCCGATTTCAAGGATAACGATGCGGGGTTTCTCAGAAATCGCTGACATCATCGATCCGGACAGGATGGCATCATCGGTCTCATTTTAATTTCTTCCAGAGTGTACTCCGGAGAATGCCCCTCGCATTGAACTTCTCCTTGAAGTAGATGAGATTTAAACTCGGGGTCATCGGATTCTCGGCATGCGTATCCTGTGAAACGCCGATATCGAAATACGAAAAGCCTTCGTCGACCGACCATTTCAACGCGCGGTACATCGCCAGATAGATAGGTCTGTACTGCTGGTACTCATACAGGAGCATGTTATAAAAGCACAGGGAGACCCGCTCGTTAGCCCTGAACATGAGCGAACCGCCGATGGGTACTTCCTTGCATCTGACCAGGAATAGCTGCAACCGTTCGGGCATTAATGCATGCAGCGCGCGAAGATCTTCGAGCGAATGCGTCGGCTTCGCATCATGTTTCTTCTTATTCTCTTGCAGGATCGGATAAAAGAGGTCGTACCGGTCGGACGGTTCGACGGAGATATCGGGATTCCGGAGCGATTGGCGTATGTACCTGCGGGCGGTACTCTGGAAACCGTCCAGCATCCCCTCCTCAGGGCTGAGTTTGATCGCGTGCGAAATGTAATGACGCTGGTAGATAAAACCGCGGTAGAGCAGTGCGTATTCGAGATTATGGCTAAACTCCCGTTGATAGATGAAGGGAGCCGAAGTTAAAAATACCTCGCGAATCCCCTGTTTCCAGCAGTAATCTTCGAAAGCGTCGATGATCTCAAGAGTTTCGTTAAACTTAATATCGCCGATTACAAACGATCCGTAGCTTGCACCTGCCGGCGATTCGAAAATGTGTCTGTCGAGCCCGCCGGGGAGCACTGCGACCAGTTCGCCGTTCCGGTAAAACATGAGGTGATGGAACGGAAATCGGTTCTCCGGGTGATAGGAGAGAAATTGCTGGAGCTGGAACATGGTACCGCTATTCGAGCGCAGCACGAAGGAGTCCCATTCATCCTTCCGGGTCTGATCATAACGGATAATTTCCATCGGGCGGCTAGCGGCTAATATTCAGTAAGCGGGGATATCCGATTTCCGACAGGTGAATTACATCGAGCAAGAATATGTTGGTGTAAAAAACCGGAGATAAATTATAAACTTATTAATATAGCAATTTACGCTCCTGAAAATCAAGTAAATTGCTCTTTTTCGACATCTTACGTATATTTCAACAGCTATTTCTTTACACGTCTCTGATAGTGCACCTGAGTTCCGGATCGGTATTGTTGTTCGAATTATGCATCGACCCGATTTTTCCCGGCGTGGTAGCAATATCTGGAAGGCTGCGGCAGTACGGGGGTGACTCTCCTTTGCGTCGGGACCCGGGTACCGGAAAATAACCGGCTCGATCCGGACGCCGCAAGCATCAGCCACAGGAATCCCCACCTGACATGTATTTAAACCATGGAACTCTGGAAGAGAAATTTATACATTATCTGGATCGCCCAGTTCATAACGATCATGGGAATGAGTTCGGTCGTACCGTTCCTGCCTTTCTATGTCAGGGAACTGGGTATAGTCGATCCTGAAGCGGTTACTCGCTGGAGCGGACTGGTTTTTGCCGGACCCTTTTTCCTTTCGTTCATATTCACTCCATTCTGGGGAGCGGTCGGCGATAAGTACGGACGAAAGCTGATGGTCGTAAGAGCGGTGTTCGGCCTCGGAATAGCCCAATTGCTGGTAGGTACGGCGCAGTCGGTGGATCAACTCTTTCTCTACAGGATGATTCAAGGCGCTCTGAGCGGCTTCATTCCCGCAGCGTTGACATTGGTGAGCGCGTCGGCACCGAGAGAGCGATCGGGATATGCAATGGGCATGCTCCAGACATCCCTTTCGGCAGGCATACTCATCGGACCGTTGATCGGAGGTATTCTTGCGGACATCATCGGCTACCGGCCGATATTTTACCTTGTCGCCGGATTATGTTTTGCGAGCGGCCTCTTGGTCATATTCCTGGTCAAGGAGGCGGAACCGGTGCGCGAATCCGGGGATCACCATACGCTCGTGAGCAATTACCGGTTTTCGTTCTCGATACCGCAGATATCGTTGGCAATGCTTCTGATATTTTTAGCACAAACCTCTATCTCAATGATTCAACCGATTTTCGCTTTATTCGTCGAAACGATATCCGGACCGAGCGCGTATATCTCCTCGATCACGGGAGCCCTCTTCTCGGTTGTCGGATTCGTCATGGTGTTTTCCTCGCCATGGTGGGGAAACAAGAATGACAGCGAGGGGTACCGGAGAAACCTCCTCTTCGCTACATCGCTTGCGGCGGTCATGCTGGCCGTCCAGGCGGTATCGAATTCCGTCTGGCAGGTTGCGGTTGCGCGTGCGGGGATGGGCTTCGCGATGGGAGGCATCATTCCGGCGATCTACGCATTCATCAGCAAGCAGACGCCGATCGCCCGCCGCGGCGGTGTGATCGGAATCGCGAGCAGTTTTACGATCCTTGCAAATATCACCGGCCCCACTTCCTCGGGGTATATCGCTTCGCACTTCGGACTGCGCGCACCGCTCTTTATGACCGCATTTGTCGTCGCTTGCGCATCACTGCTTGTGTACAGATTCATCAAAGAACCGGTTGATCCGGAGGAGGCACCGGACATGCATCCTCACCGGGCCGGCACAAACTGAATTAACTTTACTCACCAGGACACTATGGCAATAAAAGAGCGTCTTTTCCTGCTCGACGGATACTCGCTCGTCTACCGGGCATATTTCGCTTTTCGAAACAGACCGCTGATGAATTCGAAAGGCGAGAACACCTCCGCGATTTACGGATTCGTCACCGCACTCCTCCGGATAATCGAGACGGAGAGACCCGACCATCTTGCAGTCGTACTCGACTCGAAGGAGCCGACCTTCCGGCACAAGACCTACGAACCGTATAAGGCAACGCGGGAAAAAATGCCCGAGGATCTCGCATCCCAATTGGATATGCTCAAACAGGTTATCAGAGCATTCAATATTCCACTTATGGAAATGCCCGGGTACGAAGCCGACGATATAATCGGAACGCTTGCGGTGATGGCGGAACGGGAGGGCGTGGAGACCTATATGGTCACCGCGGACAAGGATTACATGCAGCTGATAAACCGCTACATAAAAATGTATAAGCCGGGAAAAGCCGGCGAGGAACCCGAGATCATCGATTCCGATGGAGTGGTCAGGAAATTCGGCGTTCCTCCCGACCGCGTGATCGATGTGCTTGCTCTCATGGGGGATTCGTCGGATAACGTGCCGGGCGTCCCCGGCATCGGGGAGAAAACTGCGATTCCACTCATCAAACAATTCGGATCGCTCGAGAATCTCCTCGAGCATGCGGACGAAGTCGAACGGCCGGCGGTCCGTGCGAAACTCATCGACCATAAGGAGAGCGCGAGGATGTCGAAATTCCTGGTCACCATCGACAGACAAGTACCTCTGAAAGTTTCATTTCACGAGTTGAACTATCGCGAGCCGAACCGCAGCATCCTGGCGCGGCTGCTCACCGAGCTTGAATTCCACTCCATACTGTCGCAGCTCGGTTTAGCTCCCGAGGAAAAAGCGTCGGCTGCGATATCCGTCGAGACAATCGATTCACGCGAGACGGACTACCGGGCGGTGCGGAACGTAAAAGAACTCACTGAAATGAAGCGTGTTATCAAGTCAGCCGGCAAATTCGTATTCGATACCGAGACCACGTCAACCGATCCGCTCAGAGCTGCAATCGTCGGAGTCTCCTTCTCAGCGCAGCCGGGCATGGCATGGTATATCCCGATGGATGGGAACGATATAGGACACGACAAACTCGCTTCGGTCTTGAAAGACCTGCTCGAGGATCCGGCGATGGTGAAGGGAGGACAGAATCTGAAGTACGACATCCTCGCGCTTCGGTCGATGGGCATTCAGGTATCTCCCCCCTTCTTCGATACGATGATCGCTTCGTATCTCCTCCGCACCGAGCGCCAGCACAACCTCGATTCCCTCGCGAAGGAATATCTCAACTATTCGATGGTATCGTATACTGATCTTGTCGGTTCGGGAAAAAATCAAATGGACATACGGGAAGTCGATCTCGACGAACTCGTCAGGTATTCCTGCGAAGACGCCGATATTACCCTCCAGCTCTGGAAAATCATGGAACAGGAGCTCGAGGATGCGGGTATGGAGACTCTCAGCCGCGGGATCGAATTCCCTCTCATCGGGGTGCTGGCGGAAATGGAATTCCAGGGCGTCGCAATTGATATCGCCTTCCTGAAAAAATTATCGAAACAGCTCTCCCGGAGACTGCTGCAGATCAGGGAGGCGATCCACACGCATGCAGGAAGAGAGTTCAACATCAACTCGACCCAACAGCTCAGCAGGATACTGTTCGATGAACTCGAGCTGCCTGTCGTCAAAAAAACAAAAACCGGTTTTTCTACCGATACGTCGGTGCTCGAACAGCTCCGGAACAGCCATCCGATCGTCGAGCAACTGCTCGAGTACCGCCAGCTTACCAAATTACAATCGACCTATATCGATACGCTGCCGAAACTGATTGACGAGCATACCGGAAAGGTACATACCTCCTTCAATCAAACGATCGCGGCAACCGGCCGCCTTTCCTCCAGCAATCCGAACCTCCAGAATATACCGATCCGTACAGAACTCGGCCGGTCGATCCGGAAGGCTTTCATACCAGCCTCCGCGGACCGGGTGATCATGGCATCCGACTATTCTCAGATAGAATTGCGGATCATGGCTTCAATCTCGGGCGACAATGCGATGCTCGACGCATTCCGTAAAGGAGAAGACATTCACGCCACCACCGCAGCGACCGTCTTCGGGGTCGATGCGGCGAAGGTAACGCCGGATATGAGAAGGAAGGCAAAGGAGGTGAACTTCGGGATCATATACGGTATCGGGCCCTTCGGACTCTCCTCACGCTTGGAAATACCCCAGACCGAAGCAAAGGAAATTATCCATAAGTACTTCGAAAGATTCCCGAAGGTAAAGGAATATGTCGAACGGACAAAGGAAGAAGCGCGGATAAACGGCTACGTCAGCACGGTGCTCGGGAGAAGAAGATACCTTGCCGATATACGCAGCCGGAACAGAACTATCCAACAGAATGCCGAGCGGCAGGCGATTAATATGCCTATTCAGGGGACCGCCGCCGACATGATCAAACTTGCCATGGTCAACATACATGAAGAAATGCAGAGGCGGAAACTGCGATCGGCGATGATATTACAGGTTCATGATGAACTTGTGTTCGATGTGTTCAGGGAGGAACTGGATGAGATGAAGGCTTTGGTTTCCGGGAAGATGATCGGCGCGCTGGATCTCGATGTACCGATAGAAGTCGACACCGGCTCCGGTGAGAGCTGGTTCGAGGCGCACTGAGCCGCGAGATCTCCGGCACCCTGCGCGGGAAGGGCGCCGGAGCTCATAATGGTTTCGATACCGTCAGGAAGATGTCGTTATCCGTTTTCTCGATTTCAACACCAATGCGATTCCGAAGAAGATCAGAACAACCGGCCAATAGTTCGACAGGTAGTACGGCAGATCCACATCTCTCAGATAGCCGAGATCTTCGCCGACGATAATCCCGCCGAGAAGAAGAAAGAATAGTGCAGGGATCAGCAGATGCCAGTCGGAAGGCCTGTAGATATACGACATCAGAAACGCAAACCCCAGAATCAGAAAGAGAACCGGGACGATGGCGGGACCGCTCATCGCGATCAGATTCAGATGATCGAACATAATATACAGACCCGCGAGAAAGAGGAACGTTCCCCAGAACACCCTGTTCCGGTTCGCTCCGCTGAACGACCTGATCACCTGTAACGCGCCGTAGCCTATCATGAAACCCGCCACGACCGTCCAGAAACCTAGATGAAGAATCTGCAATTGATCGAGCAGCAGTACAAGTCCGACCAGTATCAGCAGGCCGCCTAAAACGGGAATCCGTTTATCCTTTTTCGTTTGATTCATAAACGCTAACCTCCGGATTGAGGAAGAATAAATCAGATCTGAGCCGGACGTTCAGGCTCGTTCGGAACGAACAGAGCCATGGCGAGGTAGAGTACGATTCCGGCGCCGATCGAAAATATCGCGAGCGCGGCGTAGAGGATTCTCACCATCGTCGGGTCGACGTTGAAGTAATTTCCGAGACCGCCGCACACACCGAAGAGTTTTTTATCGGTTCGTGATTTATACAGTCTCTTGTACGAAGTATTCTGTGTTTGTTCATTCATACCATTCTGCTCCCTGTTCCTGTCCTGTTGCTGTGAATAGATAAGCGCCATGCCGAGGAGGATTATCATTATCGGAAAGACGACACCCCAGGAGATATTCCAGAATTTATAGAAAGGGAACCATCCGATATTCGCGAGGAGGATGAAAAGACCGACCGATACGAGAATAATTCCCCAGGTTCGAGAGGCGCTTCCCGGTACGCGGTGAAGTTCCCGGCGGTGTTCGGCCGAGAGATGGTCCGGGTTCACCGGCATGATGATCATTGCGGCGATATAGAGAAAAATGCCCGTTCCCCCGAATACAACCGTCAGGATCCAGAGAATCCGGAGAATTGTGGCATCAATGTCGAAATATTCGGCAATTCCACCGCAAACACCGTCGATCATCTTGTCCCGGCGGGATTTGTATAATCTTCGCGGCTGAGCAGTCTGTTCGTTATCCATGGTTAATTCGGGTGTCATATGCATCGCCCCCTTTCTCCTGGATGATACGAAGTCGGATTGTAGAAGTTACAAGAGAAATCCGCATATAAATAAAAAGTCAGCCTTCGGGGAGAAGACTGACTCAGCTGCGAATAATCGATACCGGAATACTCCGGATGTCGCATAAGACGCACCTCGCTTTAAACCTCCATGATCTCTTTTTCTTTCTGTTCGAGGAGCTTGTCGATTTCTTTTGAGTGCTGATCGGTAATTTTTTGAATCTCGTCCTCCGCCCGCTTGCGTTCGTCCTCCGAGATATGCTTTTCTTTTTCAAGCTTTTTCAGAGCGTCGTTGCCGTCTCTTCTGACGCTCCGTATCGATACTTTTCCCTGTTCCCCGTATTTCTTGGTCAACTTCACATATTCTTTACGCCGCTCCTCGTTCAGAGGAGGAATCGGCACGCGGATCATCGTTCCGTCGTTCGTCGGATTGAGACCGATGTTGGCGTTTTGGATAGCCTTCTCGATCGGCTGCATCATACCTTTTTCCCAGGGTTGGACAGTAAGCATCGATGGGTCGGGGACGCCTATGTTTGCAATCTGTCTCAGCGGCGTGGGTGTTCCGTAATAATCTACTTTGATGCTTTCTATCAGGGTGGGCGTGGCACGACCGGTTCTGATAGTCATAAGCTCGTGCTTGACGACATCCACCGCTTTGATCATTTTCTCATTGGAATCTTTGATGATTGGCTTGGTCATTATACACTCCTTACCGTGGATGGGGTAGCTGCTACCTAGGTGCTTGTCACGACGCGCGTTCCGACCGATCCGCCGACAAGCAGCCTCCGGAGATTCCCTTTTTTGCTGATATCCATAACGACGATCGGCAGGTTGTTCTCCTTACAGAGAGTTATCGCGGTCAGGTCCATGATCCGCAATCCTCTCTTCAGAATCTCCAGGTGCGTCAGTTCGTCGAATTTCATGGCATCGGGGACTTTTTCGGGATCGGCGTCGTACACGCCGTCGACGCGCGTTGCTTTGATGATGACGTCCGCTTCGATCTCGACCGCACGAAGCGCCGCTGCCGTATCGGTGGTGAAGTAGGGATTACCGGTTCCCGCTCCGAAGATCACGACGCGGCCCTTTTCAAGATGTCTCACCGCACGACGCCGGATGAAGGACTCGGCGACCTCCTCCATCTTGATGGCGCTCAACAACCGGGTGAATACGCCTTTGTGCTCGAGCATATTCTGAAGTGCGAGCGCATTGATGACCGTCCCAAGCATCCCCATGTGATCGCCGGTCACCTTGTCGATACCGTCGGGGGAATTTGAGACGCCCCGGTAGATGTTTCCTCCGCCGATCACGATTCCCACCTGTACACCGAGCGTTACCGCGTCCTGGATTTCCTCGCCGAAATGAGCAAGCACATCCGAAGAGATTCCGTATTCGAGGTCGCCCTGCAGCGATTCTCCGCTCAACTTCAGAAGTATCCTTTTGTACACCGGCTGATTCATAACATTCGCTCCGTTCGGTGGTACGGATAAAAAGAAAGGTTTCCGCGAGGAAACCTTTCAATATAATCATTAATTGGAATTTTCTCCAAGATGGAAGCTCTTAAATCGCCGTATGCGGATATTCTCGCCCATCTTTGCCGTGGCTTCATTGAGCAGATCCTGGATCGTTTTTCCGGAATCCTTGATAAATGTCTGCTCGAGCAGGCAGTATTCCTGATAAAATTTTTCCAGGCGTCCCTGCGCAATCTTCTCGGCGATCGCCTCCGGTTTTCCCTCGTTCTTTGCCTGGGTCCGGAATATTTCCAGTTCTTTTTCGATGACCGGCTGTTCGACATCCTCGCGGCTCACGACCTTCGGACTCATAGCGGCGACCTGCATCGCGAGATCTTTGGCGAGGCGCTGAAAGTCGGGGGTTTTCGCGACGAAATCCGTTTCACAATTGAGTTCGACCAGCGTTCCGACCCGGCCTCCGGTATGAATATAGGATTCGATTACTCCCTGGTCGGCAGTTTTATCGGATCTCTTTTGTGCGATCGCCGCGCCTTTCTTTCTGAGAAACTCGATGGCTTTATCGAAATCGCCGTTCGATGCCTCCAGCGCTTTCTTGCAGTCCATCATGCCTGCCCCGGTTTTTTCGCGTAATTTTTTTACAGCTTCAGCGGTAATTGCCATAGTTTACTGCACCTCTCAATGAAAATAATGCTGGTTAAACGTTATCTTCTCCTCCGGTGGATACTTCCTTCTCGGCGATTACTTCGTCGATTTCTTCACGGGTAGGTTCGAGCTCCCGGTCTTTTGCCCGGGCGCCTCCTTCGACAATCGCATCCGCAAATTTCGCGGTTATGAGTTGTATACTCTTCGCCGCATCGTCGTTTGCGGGGATGATATAATCCACCAGATCCGGATCGCAGTTGGTATCGACTATCGCGAAGACCGGAATATTGAGCCTGTTCGCCTCATTGACGGCCAGATGGTCCTTTTTGATATCCACGATGAACACTGCGCTCGGGAGCCGTGACATTTCTACCACTCCGCCCAGAACCTTATGCAGCTTCTCCTTCTCACGGGTCAGCATGAGGCGTTCTTTCTTCGGGAGATTCTCGAACGTTCCATCGCTCTCCATCTTCTCGATATTGCTGTATCGCCTGACGCTTTTTCTAATCGTGCTGAAATTAGTCAGCATCCCGCCGAGCCAACGCTCCGCGACGTAGTAAGAATGACATCTTCGAGCTTCGGTTTCCAGAATCTCCTTCGCCTGCTTCTTTGTGCCGACGAAGAGGATTCCCTTCCCTTCCGCGGCGAGATTGGAGATTGCATTACATGCATCTTCGAGAAGCGCCTGAGTTTTCTTCAAGTCGATGATGTGAATGCCGTTTTTCTCCATAAAGATGTACGGCCTCATTTTTGGATTCCATCTGCGGGTGATGTGGCCGAAATGCGATCCGGCGGAGAGAAGCTCGGCGAGTTCTATACGGGGCATACTGATTCCTGTTGATTTTAGTTAGAGATCCTCTACTCCCGTCATCCGATCCGGGGATTCCGCATCGGCGGAACACTTCCCGGAAAGTCGGAGAGTATGTGTTTTTATGAAACAGCGGAAGCATGACGGCTTCCGCTGGTAATAAATCGATTAACGTTTTGAGAACTGGAAGCGTTTGCGCGCTTTCGGACGACCGTATTTTTTCCGTTCTACCATTCGCGGATCTCGCGTGAAGAGACCTGCTTTTTTCAGGACGTCATGGAGCGATGAATCTATCTGCAGGAGCGCCCGTGCAATCCCGAGTTGAACCGCTCCGGCTTGTCCGGATACGCCGCCGCCGCGCACATTCGCAATGACGTCGTACTTATCGACTGCATCCACGAGAAACAACGGCTTCACGACCTCCTGCCGGTGATGCTCGACGGGAAAATATCTCTCAAACTCACGGGAATTCACTACCACCTTCCCTGATCCGGGAATTACCTGAACACGTGCTACCGAAGTTTTTCTACGGCCGACATATATTGGTGCTCGCTGCATGCAATATCCTTCAAATGATCAATTCGATTGGTTGCTGTGCCTTATGCGGATGATCCGCCCCGCTGTATATCTTGAGCTTCTTCCGGAGTTTTCTGCCAAGTTTGGTGTGGGGGAGCATTCCTCCGACAGCGTGTTGAATGACGAACTCGGGGCGTTTTTCGATCATCTCGCGGAAGCTCCTGTATTTCGCTCCGCCGGGATACCCTGAATAGCTGAAATAGGTCTTCAATTCGCCGCGTTTTCCGCTCAGACTGACCTTTTCCGCGTTTACGATGATTACAAAGTCGCCCGTGTCCGAATTCGGGGTGAAGATCGGTTTATGCTTCCCGCGAAGAACGCGTGCAACCTCGGTCGCGAGTCTGCCTAAGACCTTATTCTCTGCGTCGATAACGTACCACTTCTGCTCGAATTCGCCTTCCTTAAAGAAATGCGTGCTTTTTCCGATGTTCACTGGGAAAATACCTCCGGAGGATATAGTACTGATATGAGAAATAAATTCAAGCTTTAAATTTACTCAAAAAAAGGAAGAATGTCAATATTTTTAATATCTCAAAGTAACGACATAACAGGGTCTTCCAGCATTCTCTTAAAGTCGCGCAGGAATTCGGCACCGACGGCACCGTCTACGAGGCGGTGATCGCATGACATTGTTACCCGCATCGTATTTCCGGCCACGATTTCGCCGTTTTTCACCACCGGTTTCTGTTCGATTGAGCCTATCGCAAGGATTGAGCTCTCGGGAGGATTGATGATTGCGGAGAACTGTTCGATTCCGTACATTCCCAGATTGCTAATGGTAAGGCATCCTCCCTCGAATTCTTCGGGTTTTAATTTTTTCGCCCTCGCTCGCTCCGCCAGTTCTTTCGCCTCGGTCGATATCTGAATAATGCCTTTCCGGTCGACGTTCCTGACGACGGGCGTGATGAGACCGTCATCCAACGCTACAGCGAGACCGACGTGGACTCCATCGCGTCGCTTGATGCTGTCTCCTGCCCAATACGAATTGACGCGCGGGTGGTTCGTCAAACCGATCCCCGCCAGTTTAATGATGATGTCTGTGAAACTGATCTTCGCATCCTTCAGCATATCGTTGATTCTTCGCCGGGCGTCGATAAGCCGGTCCATATCGATTTCCACGGTCAGATAAAAATGCGGAACGGTTGTCTTGCTCTCGACCATTCTCCGGGCGATTGCTTTTCTCATTCCGGAGAGTTCGATGGACTCGCCCGCTTCCGGAATGCGCGCCTCTTCGGTCTTCGGCTTCTTTCCTGAGCGAAGATACTCCTCGATATCGCGTTTCACGATTCGTCCTTCGGGACCGCTTCCCTTCAGGTTTTTCAGTTCGATTTCATGTTCGTCAGCCATTCGGCGCGCGAGGGGCGATATTCTCCGGATACCGTCGGTTCCTTCCGATTCTTCAGCGGTCTTCGTCTCCGGTTTTTTTTGTTCCGGCTCCTTATCTTTTTCTGCAGATGAATCATCTTTACCTTCCTTTTCCTGCTTCTTGGCCTCTCCGTCCCGCTCCTCCTTCCGCGGTTTCTCCTTCTCCTTCTCCTTCTCTTCCTCTCCCCCGGCCTTCCCGTCTCCGTCGGTATCTTCGACCTTCTCGTTCTCTTCGCCGATGACCGCGATGACGCCCCCGACCGGAGCTCCCTTACCTTCCGGTATAACGATCTTTAGCAATATTCCGGAATCGTAAGCTTCAAGCTCCATATCGGCCTTATCGCTCTCAACCTCGGCGATCACCTCTCCCTGTTCGACACGTTCGCCTTCCTTCTTGAGCCACTTGAGAATTTTCCCTTCTTCCATCGTGTCGCTGAGTTTCGGCATTTGAATTTTTGTTGCCATTCTATTTCCTCTGTGCGATAAAGAGTAAGTTATAGGTCATTGCAGATACATCACCTTCTTGACGGCATCGATGATGCGGGACACGCTCGGGAGCGATGCTTTTTCGAGATTCCTCGCATATGGCAGCGGCACGTCTTCCTGATTCACCCGCTCGACCGGAGCATCGAGATAGTCGAGCGCCTTATAGTATACCCTCGAGGCTATCTCCGAACCGATGCTACCGAACGGCCAGCCTTCCTCAACGATGACCAATCGATTCGTCTTCTTGACGGAGTCGATGATAATATCCTCATCGAGCGGACGGATCGTCCGCGGATCCACTATTTCGACTTCGATGCCTTCCTCATCCTTCAATCTATCCGCAGCTTCGAGGCAGAGGTAAACCATTTTTGACCAGGTTACAATGGTTACGTCCGACCCCTTGCGCTTAACGTCGCCGACGCCGATCGGTATGGTATATTCCTCCTCCGGTACTTCGCCCTTCTGTCCGTACATGACCTCGCTCTCCATAAATATCACCGGATTGTCATCGCGAATGGCGGATTTGAGTAATCCCTTCATATCCGACGGTGTCGACGGAGCGATGACATAAAGACCGGGGAAGTGGGCGTAAACCGTCTCAAACGACTGCGAGTGTGTAGCGCCAAGACCATGCGCAGCTCCGTTCGGACCGCGGATGACCATCGGCATTTTGAACTGTCCGCCCGACATATACCTGATCTTCGCGAGATTGTTGAATATCTGGTCCATCGCGAGTATTGAGAAATTAAACGTCATCATTTCAACGATTGGCCGCAATCCGGTCATAGCGGATCCGATCCCTATGCCGGTGAAACCCGCCTCGGTGATCGGCGTATCAATCACCCTCTTTTCACCGAATCGCTGGAGCAGTCCTGCGCTCACCTTATACGCTCCCTGATACACTCCTACCTCCTCGCCCATCAGATATACGTTTTCATCGCGTTCCATCTCTTCGGCCATCGCCTGGTTAAGAGCTTCGCGCATCGTAATAATTGCCATTGTATGAAAGATCTCCCAAAAAAAATATGACAGGTAACCTGATCCGGGCAGCGGCGATCGATCGCCGGTTCATTGCCGGCAGCTGGTTGTATTAAATCCGGGTAGGCCCGTCCATCCTCCGACCCAGTGCATTACGGGGGTGTATACCGCTCACACGTAAACATCCTCCCAGAGCGCTTCGAGCTGAGGTTCAGGACTCTCCTCGGCGAACTCTGTCGATTCGTTGACAATCTTTTTGATCTCCTGATCCATTTCCTTCATTCGATCATCCGAGAGTATACCTTCCTTCTTCAACAGTTCGCCCAGATTGACGATCGGATCTTTCATCTTCATCTCCTCCACTTCGTCCTTCGTCCGGTAATGGCCGTGGATCGGATCGGACATCGAATGTCCTCTGAACCGGTAGGTACGCGCTTCGAGAAGGGTGGGGATATTCTTCTGGCGCGCCCGGTCGACCGCTTTTTTAACCTCGGCGTATACCGCGAGCACATCCATTCCGTCGACCACTGCGCGGGGCATATCGTACGACGCTGCCCTCTCATAAATATCCCAGACTGCGAACGCCCGTTCGAACGCGGTCCCCATACCGTAGCGATTGTTCTCGCAGATATAGATGACCGGTAATTTCCATAGAGCCGCCATATTCAGCGTCTCATGAAATACTCCCTGGTTTGCGGCGGCTTCGCCGAAGAAGCAGACCGAAACATCGTCTTTCCCCTGATACTTTGCGCCGAACGCGAAGCCGGCGGCCAACGGAATGTGTCCGCCGACGATGGCGTGGCCTCCCATCATTCGCTTTTCGGCGTCGAACAGGTGCATCGATCCGCCTTTACCTTTCGAACATCCCGTTACTTTACCGTAAAGCTCGGCCATGATTTCATTCGGCGATATGCCGCGTACCAATGCATGCCCATGATCTCTGTATGCTGTGATAAAATAATCGGTCTGCCGGATCGCTGCATTCGCTCCGACCGCTACCGCCTCCTGTCCGTTATACAGGTGGCAAAATCCCATTATTTTTTCCAGTCCGTACATCTGGGCCGATTTTTCCTCGAACCGGCGGATCATCAGCATCTGATAGTAAAGTTCGATCAGCTTCTCGTCCGAAAGACTGTTCCGATCCAGCTTCATCTCGTTCTGCCTCCGGTCGGAATTTTTATTCTCTCTTTTTACCGTTTTTTTCTTTTGTGTCGACGTCTTTGCCATTCAGTTCTCCCGTGTCGTTGAATATCCATGAATATGATGTTAAATAATTCCGAACACTTTAGACATGCTGTTCAGCGTGATAGGAGCTTCGCACCAGCGGCCCCGATTCGACATGTGAAAATCCCATGCCTAGTCCTGCCTCTTTATACTCCCTGAATTCATCCGGATGTACATAGCGGTCAATCGGCAGATGGGATTTCGTCGGCTGCAGGTACTGGCCTATCGTGAGAACGTTGCAGTCCACTCCGCGAAGATCTCTCATCACCTCGAATATCTCATCGGGCTTTTCACCGATTCCAGCCATGATTCCCGTCTTCGTCGTGAATCCTTTTTTTCTGGCTCGATCGAGGAGCTGTAACGATTGCGAATAATTCGCCTGGGGGCGAACGGTCCGGTACAGTCTGGGGACGGTTTCCACATTGTGGTTCAGCACGTCGGGTTTTGCGTTAAGCACTATGTCAAGCGCCTCTTCATCTCCTTTGAAATCCGGTATAAGGACTTCGATGCGGCAATGGGGTGTATGTTTCCGGATAAGTCGAATCGTTTCCGCGAAGATGGGGGCTCCGCCGTCCTTGCGCTCGTCGCGGTTGACCGAGGTGATAACGGCATGTTTTAATTCCATCTGGTGTACCGCTTCGGCCACGCGCCGCGGCTCGTCCCAATCGAGACCCTGAGGTCTGCCGGTTTGAACTGCACAAAAACCGCAGCTCCTCGTACAGATCTCCCCGAGGATCATGAACGTAGCCGTACCGGCGCTCCAGCACTCGCCCATATTCGGACATCTCGCCTCTTCACATACCGTGTGCAGGCGTTTCTTCTCAACAATATTCTTGATCGCGCTGTATCCGGCTCCGCCGGGAACCCGAACCTTCAGCCATTCCGGGCGGCGTTGGCGATCCTGTTCCCCCGCCGGGATGCGATGGGGTCCCGCGGGGGCTTCATGTATGACAACAGCCATAATCGTTGTTTACCTTTCCTGAACTAACCGGCAGTGTCCGGATTCAGATTTTCTGATTAATGTCGAACGCTTCCAAATGTTTGACGATTGCCTGTAAAAACATACCGCCGAGCATACCGTCGATGATCCGATGATCATAGGACATACTTATGTAGACCATCGATCTGATCGCGATCGCATCGTCGATGACGACCGGGCGTTTTTTAATCGCGCCGGTAGCCAGTATGGCAACCTGCGGCTGGTTGATGATCGGAGCCCCCCACAGATTTCCGAATATACCGGGATTCGTTAAAGTGAAAGTTCCTCCCTGTACATCGTCGGGAGAGAGTTTCTTACTCCGGGCACGTACCGCAAGATCGTTCACGGCTCTGGCTAATCCCGTCAGATTCTTCTCGTCCGCATGCTTAATAACCGGTACGATGAGCCCGTTGTCGAGAGCGACCGCAACTCCGATGTTAATGTATTTCCTGATAAGAAGGGAATCGCCCTCGATCGACGAGTTGATTATCGGATACTGCTTGATCGCCTTGATGATCGCATCGATGAAGAATGGAGTGAACGTGAGCTTGAAACCTTCCCGTCTCTCGAACGCGTCCTTGTGCCTGTCCCGGTAACGCGCGATCGCGGTCATATCCGCCTCCGTCACCGAACTGACATGCGCCGATGTATGGACGCTCCGCACCATATGTTCGGCTATCAGCTTCCGCATTTTATCCATCGGCACAACCTCTATGCGCTCTCCGTCGGAAACCGGTTTCCGAGGAGCAACTTCCGTCGGGATGGATTTCTTTCCGGCTTTCTTATCCTGAATATAGGCGAGTATATCCTTCTTACTTACTCGCCCACCTGTCCCGGTGCCCGGTATCTGTTCCAGTTCTGCCATGCCGATCTTTTCTTCACGCGCGATGTTCAGGACGAGCGGTGAATAAAACCTGTCTTTCGGCTTATCCTCCATCTCTACAGGCTCAGCCCGCGGGATGTCGACCGTACTTTGTTCGCGTGCTTGCTCAGGCTCCGGCATTTTCTCTTCGGGCGGTGCCTTTTCGATGGCTTTCCCTTCCGAGCCGTCGTTCGGATCGATATGTGCAATAATCGTGTGCACGGGGACAGTCTCATTCTCATTGACGAGAATCTTTACCAGAGTGCCGGCTGACGGCGAAGGGATCTCCGAATCGACCTTGTCCGTGCTGATCTCCAGCAGCGTTTCGTCCCTTTCGATCGGATCACCGACCTTCTTGTGCCACTTAAGGATGGTACCCTCGGCGATGCTTTCGCCCATCTGCGGCATAACTATTTCAACTGTTGCCATAGCAGTATCTGGTTGTTCATGAAAATTTTCAATATAGTCCCCTCATTCAAAATGCGGCTAATTCCCTTAGAGCCTTCAGAACCCTCCACCTGTTCGGCAGGAATTCTTCTTCCAGCGTCGGACTGTACGGTACGGGTGTATCGAGGGCTCCGAGCCTTCGTACCGGCGCGTCAAGATATACAAACCCCTCGTCGGATATAAACGCTGCGATCTCTGCGCCGATACCGCCCGTGAGCGTGTCCTCATGCAGCACCAACACTTTACCCGTCTTTCTGACCGTCGCAAGCACCGCCTCTCTATCGAACGGCATCAGCGAGCGCAGGTCGAGCACCTCTACCGATACATCCATTTCATCGAGGAGTTCCCGCGCCGCGTCGAGGGCGATATGGACGGTCGGTCCATAGGTGACAACCGATAGATCCGTACCCACGCGTTTTACATCAGCCGATCCGATCGGTACGATATAGTCTTTCACGGGAATCTCGCCTTTAATCCGCCGGTAGAGATATTTATACTCAAAGTACAACACCGGATTCGGATCGCGAATTGCAGCTTTGAGCAAACCTTTGGCATCGTACGGAGTGCTCGGCGCTACCAGCTTCAGGCCGGGTTGATGGAAAAACCAGGCTTCGGGATTCCGCGAATGGAACGGACCGCCGTGAATACCGCCGCCTGCCGGAAGCCGTACCACCATCGGCACCGGAAGTCCCCATCGATAATACATGCTGGCGGTATTATTGACCAGTTGGTTAAAGCCGCACGTAACGAAGTCGGCGAATTGCATTTCCGCAACCGGTTTCATACCGACCAATGCGGCGCCGGTGGCGGCACCGATGATCGCCGATTCGGCGAGCACGGTATCGATAACCCGGTCTTCTCCGAACTGTTCAAGAAATCCCCTGGTCAGTTTGAACGCCCCGCCGTACACTCCGACATCCTCTCCGAGGATGAATACCTCCTTATCGCGCTCCATCTCCTCGCGAAGCGCGCCCGATATCGCATCGATGTAGGAAACGACCGGCATAGGTCAGCTTCCGGATTCCCGGAAGACTCCTTCAGCCGTCTCATCGGGCAGCGGGTACGAGTCGGCCAGAGCTTCTTCGGCCGCAGAGGCAAGTTCGGTCGAGATCTCATCGAGCATCCTGCGCTTCCGTTCCTCATCGAGGATTCCCCATCCGATCAATTTTCTTTCATACTGATCGATAGGATCGCGATGCTTCCAGAACTCAAGCATGTCCGGAGGCACATAGGAGGCGTCGTCATGTGCGGAGTGACCATGCATTCGCATCGTTACCGATTCAATTATCGCGGGACCGTCTCCCTGCCTCGCCCGTTCCACTGCCTTCTTCGTTTCATCGTACACCGTTAATACCTCGGTGCCGTCGATCGTCACTCCCGGAATTCCGTATCCGGGTGCGCGATCGGATAGTTTCTCCGCCGCATATTGTTTTTCAACCGGTGTCGAATATGCAAACTGATTATTTTCGATGATAAGAACGAGGGGGAGTTTCATGACAGACGCCATCGCGAGCGCTTCATGGAAATCACCGACATTACTCCCTCCGTCGCCAATGTATGTGAGCACAACGGTAGCTTCTCTTCTGATCTTTGCGGCAAGGGCAACTCCGTTCGCGACCGGGATCATTGCCCCCAGATGGCTGATATTTCCGTAGATTCTCAGCGCCGGATCGGCATAATGTCCCGTCCCGTCCCGCCCCCGGCTTGGGCCGCTTCGCCGTCCGAGATACTGTAAATATAAATGAACCGGGGTCTGGCCTTTGACGAAATGCGCTCCGACATCACGATGCATCGGGAACAGATAATCCTCCCTCCGAAGTGCAAAAGCGCTACCGACCGATGTCGCTTCGTTGCCGTTACCCGTATATGCGCCTCCTACGATCTTTCCCTGCCTGTACAGATTCAGGATCGAATTTTCGAATTCACGGGTCAACAACATATAACGATATAATCCGACAAGTTCTTCGTCGGAAAGACCGGGATGGCGCCGCGCATCCGGGAGCGCCGCAGCGGATACCGTAATGTCGCTATGTATTGTTTTATGCATGCGGATTTTTCAATATCCCGCCAGCTCGGTGAGCGCATCGAATATGTCCTTCTCAGTCGGAAGCACTTCCTGCTCAAGAGGAGGTGAATACGGAATCGGGGTATCCTTTGCGGCGACCCGCTTCACCGGACCGTCGAGATACCGGAAGCATATATCCGATATGCGCGCCGCGATCTCGCCGCCGAATCCTCCCGTCAGAGAATCTTCATGCACGATAAGCACCTTGCCCGTCTTCCTGACCGATTCGTAGATTGCCTCCTCGTCGAGAGGG
>CAZBUK010000055.1:0-24974 GCA_964495085.1 uncultured Ignavibacteriales bacterium | reverse complement strand
GGGTTGCACATAAACCGCGGAAGTACTTATTTGTAGAAACTCTTGTTTGTTAATGGTTGAGTGCCAAATAAAAGTGAAACACCCTTATTAGTAATAGTTACTTGATTTATTGTTCTTTGAAAACATATCTTTGAGCATCGATCATTTTCCTCCGTAGGAGTAATATTGATGCAAAAAGAAGAATCACTGAGATTACGCAAGGCAGTTCACGATGCCTTTTTTAAAAAGGACTCTCAAAGCGAAGCATTATTGCTCGATATCGACTATCGATAGGTTTTGTCATGAAGTGGACCAAGTCCAAAGATCAAGACCTCTCGGTCGATTATCGTGGCTGGAAGAAAGGCAAGAGCCGTTCCTACAGCCCGAGAGATGAAGAACGCATACTGAGGATCCACCAAGAACTTGACGCAGATCCTCAAGAGCATTTCTCTGGTGCATCGGCGATTCTGCAACGATATCAGGAGCATTACCCGAAGGGCAAACAAATATCGCTACGCTTCATCGGTCGTACGCTCACCAAGTATGGATTATCGTCCAAGCCCAAGGTTCGCAGAAAAGGTGCCAGCCGATACCTGCACTACCCCGAAGCTACGATCAACCGTCTTGGGAGAAGTCTCCTTGAGATCGACTTCATCGGCAAAAAGTTTATCACCGGGCGAACTGAACCGGTGAACTTCATCGCCTTCTCGCTTCGATTTCCTCGCAAACTGAAGTATTTTCATCGTATCGAGTCAGAGACTGCCGATGAAGTAATAAAGCACAGTAAATCATTCTTTCAGCGCTTTGAGAAGCCACAGGTCGTAAAACTCGATAACGGCTTCGCCTTTGCAGGCGCTGGACCACATCCCAGGGTCATAAACAGTGTAGTGCTCTTCCTCATCAAAGAGAAGATCACTCCGGTATTTACGGCACCGAGAAAACCCTGGAATCAGGCTTCTGTCGAAGGAGCTAACAGCATCTTCTCCAGAAAATTCTGGAACAGATTCGAATTTTCGAGTCTAAAAGATATTGATGAACGTCTTGTATACTTCAACCGCTCCTATGAGTGGTATACAGGCTACCAGAGACCAAAAAGACTTGAACCACAGGCAAGACCCTTTATCCCGAAGGTATATTTTATCCGTAAAGTCTATGAACACCCAGAGACGGGACGTGCAAACATTGAGATTCTCAAAGAACAGATACTTCTGCCAAAGACTTACATTAACATGTTCATACTGGCAGAGTGGAACTTAAAATCAGATCGACTTACTGTGTACTATGAAAATCAGTTAAAAGCTAAAGCGATCAAGAATATTCGTTTTTCTCTCAACCGGGTTGTCAAACAAAAGGTGTTCTAGTTTTATTTGGCACATAACCGTTAATCTGAAAAAATAGGATTATTCTGCTATTTTTAGTGTTATTGATCCAAATAGGAACACCTGATCCCTGGTATAAACGGAATACCGATACTTGACTTTCTCTAAGAACTGTTGAGTGTATTTACTATGCTTAGACCCCTATACTATATATTTCTCTGCTTAACTCTTACGGGAACCCTCCCCGCGCAGAATTTTACTGTGAGCGACCGGACGGAGTCGGCCGTGGACTCGCTGCTTTCGATGATGACCCTCTCCGAAAAAATTGGACAGATGACACAGCTGACTTTCAATGCAGTCGCCCTGACAGACGAAGATGGCGACGTCACACCACCAGGTATGCTCGACCCGGTAAAGCTTGAAACCGTGATTGCAGAACGACTTGTCGGTTCGATCCTCAACGTGCCGATCCACGCATTTACCACCAATGAATGGCACGGGATTATCGCTCAGATTCAGGATGTTGCCGTCAATAAAACCCGGATGGCCATTCCCGTTATCTACGGAATCGATGCTATTCATGGCGCATCGTATACAATGGGAGCGACATTGTTTCCCCAATCGATCAATCTTGCCGCCACATGGAATCCGGATTATGCAGAAGAGAGCGCGCGAATAACTGCCGATGAAATATATGCTTCGGGAATCCGATGGAATTTTAATCCCGTACTCGATATCGGTCGCCAGCCGCTCTGGCCTCGCCACTGGGAGACTTTTGGCGAAGATCCCTATCTTGCAGCAGAAATGGGTATACGGTATGTCCGGGGGTTACAGACTCCGTCTCAGGGCGACGATTTGTACGTTGCGGCATGTCTGAAACATTATGCGGGATATGGATATCCGTGGAGCGGTATGGACAGAACCCCGGCAATCATCGACCAACGAACGATGAACGATTGGCAGCTTCCCTCGTTTGAAGCAGCGATCCGTGCAGGAGCCGCTACCGTTATGGGAAATTCCTCGGAGGTGAACGGGATCCCCGGTCATGCCAACTATGAACTGATCACCGAAATCCTGAAAGAGCAATGGGAATTCCAGGGCTTCTTTGTCTCAGACTGGAGAGATATCATAAACTTGCACTCGAGAGACCGTGTAGCCAGGACGCCGAAGGATGCAGTTTGTATGGCGGTGAATGCAGGCGTGGACATGAGTATGGTTCCCTACGACTTCAGCTTCATAGATTACCTGCAGACATGCGTACTCGAGGGCTCCGTTCCGATGGAGCGAGTCGACGACGCTGTCAGAAGAATTCTGAGAGTAAAGTTCGCGATAGGTCTGTTCGAAAATCCCTATCCCGATCGTGCACTGGCCGGAACCGTGGGGACAGAGGCATCTAAACATCGGAATCTCGCCATTGCACAAGAATCTATTGTTCTCGCGAAGAATGATGGCGGAATTCTGCCATTGGATCGAAACACGAAGATACTCGTTTCCGGACCGACCGCAAATCTGAAGTCGGCTCTGAACGGCGGATGGACGATTACCTGGCAGGGAGATAACGAGGCTCTCTACCCCGATGACGCGCTGACTCTCTTCGAGGCATTACGCGACGCATTGACGATGCCGGAACTGATCACCTATGTCGAAGGAGTCGCGTTCCGACCGGCCTCCGGAGAATCCCTCGCGGGATCGACCGCGATCGATATCGGAAAAGCGCAAGAGGCTGCCAGGGAGGCTGATGTAATAATTCTGGCGCTTGGCGAACCCGCCTATTGCGAAGGCAGGGGGAATATCATGGACCTGACGATCGATGATCCCCAGATAAAGCTTGCGCAAGCTATGATCGAGACGGGTAAACCGGTAATCCTCGTGCTCCTGCAGGGAAGACCCCGGATTATATCCCGGTTTGTGGACAAGGTGCAGGCCGTTCTGATTGCGGGACTTCCGGGCATGGAGGGGGGGCGAGCGATTGCCGATATTCTCTACGGAGAGGCCAATCCGTCGGCAAAGCTTCCTTACTCATATCCGCGATATCCGAACGCACTGACTCCATACGATCACAAACCGCTCGAGGCGAGCACATATCATCCGCAGTGGGAATTCGGTCACGGATTATCCTATACAAAATTCTCCTATGATCAACTCAGACTGCACAGGAATTCCATTTCACCCGATGAGATATTGGAGGTATCGGTCCGCGTTACAAATACCGGACCGAGGAAGGGAAAGGAAGTGGTGCAGGTTTATGTGACTGACCTCTTCGGCACGGTATCCCGACCCGTACGGCAATTGCAACGTTTTCGGATCGTCGAGTTGGAGAGCGGTGAGAGCGAGCTAGTCGAGTTCAGGCTTTCGCCGTCAGACCTGGAATTCACGGGATTGGATAATATCCGTATACTCGAGCAGGGTGAGTTCGAAATTACCGTCGGATCTTTGAAGGAAAGATTTGAGATAACCGATTGATCAATGACGGAAATAATTTCGAATAGGAGTATCTCTCACAATCGATATTCCGGGAAGAGGTATCCGAACATCCGGATGCTTTTATTGCTTCCTATGACGACGAGCGGGAACGGGCACGATCAAGGATCTCCGCCGGACTCTCCCATCTTGCCGACTCGCTCGACCGGAAGATCGCCTCAATGATCGCCATATTCATAACCGATTCATCGAGCCTCAGCGGAAGATCTGTATCCTCCTGTACCGCTCTCGAGAATATATCTCCCTGAAGGGTATACTGATCGTATGCTCCGAATTCGACAATTTCCGGAGTGCGGTTTGGAAATTTCGAACCGTCGTCGATATATATGCGGGTTTGAAATACCGGAGACGGCGTGAACGGAACTTCGATCTCCATTCTTCCGTCCGTTCCGAAGACATGGATACGCTGATTCGGTACAGCCTGGGTGCTGCATGTGATTACAGCCTGTACGGATTGATCCGAATAATCGAGGATAGCCGAGGTAATGATATCCGTCTTGAACTCATGGTCGCGGTTTACTATACCGACCACTCTGGCGGGATCTCCTCCGAGGATGAGACGAGAAGAGTAAATCAGATAGCATCCGATATCCAATAATCCTCCGCCGCCGTATTCCAGTATATTTCGTACATCGGTACTATTCCGGTTATTATAGCAAAAATAGCTCATAACCGATCGAACGGTACCGATCCTACCGCCCCGGATGGTATCGATGATTCCCGCCCACTGCGGATGAACCCGGATCATAAAGGCCTCCTGGATCTTCACCCCTGTCCGGCGCTGCACATCGATTAGTTCCAACGCTTCGTCTACGGTAACGCTGAGCGGTTTCTCACAGAGCACATGTTTTCCGGCTTCCGCAGCTCTGACCGTCCATGGTACATGTAAATGATTCGGGAGCGGATTATAGACGGCATCGATTTCCGGATCGGCGAGAAGTTCGTCATAGGATCCGTAAGCCTTAGGGATGTTCAATGATCGGGCGGAATCCTTAGCTTTATTCAGATCCCTCGAGGCAAGTGCCGTTATTTCGCAGCGCTCTCCCCGTTGCATGGCGGGGATAACTTTTTTGACCGCGATATTTGCGGCACCCAGAACTCCCCAGCGAACCTTTCCACTCATGAAATTCAGCCTTTGAGTTAACGTTATTGATGAAAATGCGAATTCTTTGTAGAGACGATTTTCCATCATTCGATATTCAAATACGATTAGGATATTCGTCCGGAATAATCGCCGTCGTTGAAATCGATAATTCGCTGATAACCATATCCGACCTGATTGTCAGTGGTCGGGCGATAACGATCACTTCCTCAAATCTGATCGCTTTGATAGCCAGAGCGACTTCGTAACCCAGCGCTACTTATCGATTCCCAACAGATCGAGCATAAAAGCATATTCCAGCGCGACTTCCCGGAGCGCCTGGAATCTTCCCGACGCACCGCCATGGCCGGCGTCCATATTCGTATAGAGCACCAGAAGATTATCGTCGGTTTTCCGGTCGCGCAGTTTCGCCACCCACTTCGTCGGCTCCCAATACTGTACCTGTGAGTCATGCAGACCCGAAGTTACGAGCATATTCGGATAAGCCCGTTCCTCGACATTATCGTACGGCGAATACGAGAGGAGGTAATCGTACTGCTCTTTGATGTTCGGATTTCCCCACTCGTCGTATTCCGCGGTCGTCAGCGGTATGCTGTCGTCAAGCATCGTTGTCACAACATCCACGAAGGGGACTGACGCGATCACGCCCCGGTAAAGCTCCGGCCGCATGTTAGCAACGACGCCGATCAGCAAGCCCCCTGCGCTTCCACCCATAGCGAACAATTTTTCCTGCGATGTATATCGTTGCCGGATCAATTCCTCCGAGCAGGCGACGAAGTCGGTAAAGGTATTTTTCTTATTGAGCATTTTACCCTCCTCGTACCATCGACGGCCCATCTCCTCACCCCCCCGGATATGTGCAATGGCAAAAACAAATCCCCGGTCGAGCAGACTCAATCTCACCGAGCTGAATGTCGGTTCCATTGAGTACCCGTACGCTCCGTAGCCGTAAATAAGCGCCGGATTCCTCCCGTTCTTCCGCAATCCCTTTTTGTAAACCAGCGATATCGGAATCCGTGCTCCGTCGGCTGCCGTCGCAAAGGCTCTCTCGGTGACGTAGCTCACGGGATCGAAATTCCCCAACACCGGTTGCTGCTTCAGCAATATCTTCTCACCGGTGACCATGTTGTAATCGAATATAGAGCTGGGAGTGGTCAGAGATGAGTAGGTATACCTCACCAGATCCGTTTCATATTCCGGATTGATCGAAAGATAAGCCGCATATGCCGGCTCGCCGAAATCGAGATAATGTTCACCCTCTCCGGACCATGGCCGTATACGGATACCCGGAAGTCCTTCGGTCCGCTCCTCGACGACGAGATAATCCCTGAATATTTCCACACGTTCAAGCAGCGTGTTCTCCCGGTGAGGGAGAATATCCTTCCAGTACTCCTTTCCTGGATTCGATACGGGAACCTCTACAAGTTTGAAATTCGGTGCATTGAGATTGGTCCGGATATAGAATTTATCCCCGTAATGCGAAACAGTATACTCCAGTTCCCGTTCACGCGGCTGAACGATTGTAAATCTGCCGCGCGGTGAATTTGCATCGAGCACGTGTATCTCAGTAGACAGGGTGCTGCCGATGTAGATCATAACGTAGGCATCGGACTTCGTTTTTATCAGATAACAGAAAAAGGTTTCGTCTTTTTCTTCATATACCTCAACGGCACGGGACACCGGCGTGCCGAGCTCATACCGGTATATTTTATACGGCCGCAAAGTCGTCGGGTGCTGTGCGGCGTAAAAAACGGTTTTATTGTCGTTCGCCCATACAATATTTCCCGTAATATTCGGTATCCGGTAAGGTAAAATCTCACCGGATTTCATGTCTTTAAACATGACCGTATAAAATCGTCTTCCGACGGTGTCGACGGCGAAAACCGCGATCGAGTGATCGGTGCTCATTACGGGACTGCCGAGTGCAAAATAGGCTTTCCCTTCGCCAAGCTTATTTCCGTCGACGATAATTTCCTCAGCTGCTTCCATTGTTCCTTTTCGACGGCAGAAAATCGCATACTCTTTCCCCTCTTCGTACCTGCTGTAATAATAATACTCACCGAGTTTATAGGGGACGGATGAATCGTCTTCCTTGATCCTGCTCCGCATTTCTTCGAACAATTTATCCTGCAGTCCCTTGGTATGCGAGAGTACCGTATTCAGGTATTCGTTTTCCGCCTCGATGTAGGAGATCACATCGGGATTGTCGCGGTCGTTCATCCAGAAATAGTCGTCCACCCTCGTATGGCCATGCAGCGTCAGTTCCACCGGATTTTTCCGTGTCTCGGGAAGTACGATTTCCGCATACCTGGAGTGCGGATCGGGAGGTCCGCACGATACAATCAAAACGCCGATGACGAAAATTGCTGCGCTACTGCCCGGGAAAGTTCTCATAGTGATTCCGTGTAAAAAGAAGGATTTGCGTAAAGAGATATGATGTGCATAACGCTGATTCGCATAGATATGACCGAGAGAATTCCGATATCTACGACCGGGAATACCGGTATAGGCTGTAAACGATGCCTCCTCTACATGCGATGCGTCCGTGCAAAGCGCATGGTCACCTTAACAATTGATAGATCCAGACCCGCTCGTCACTCATCAGGACGATGCGGTTGGAACCGACGGCGATACGCAGAAGTTCACCGGGATCGGCCAGATATTCCAGGAGCGAAATCCTTTCGAAGGGCCGGTTGAAATCACCCCTGTATATATCGATGCTTTCGTCCTGGAGGAAAAAGATTTCCGCTCCTTCAATTGCCACATCTTTATATTCGGGGAGATACCGGGACGGGAATTCCCGATACGGAGTGCCGAACGGATCGAAGAAAAGCAATCTTTTCCCGTCCCGCACGACTATATTATCCTCTCCGAATACCATCAATGTCCGGGGTGTACCGATCCGGAACCTGCCGGCATCGAATCCTCCGAACGTACGGAGATGCCGGTCGAAGCTGCTGAAGGAGACGATTCGAAGATTCTCCTCATCGAGCACGAACAGATCTCCCTGCCTGTTTACAAGAACTCCGAGCGGGTAGCCGAAACGTTCTATCTCGAAACCCGTTACGCGGGTTTCCAGCGAGGCAACGTAGGTGAGCCGTCGATCGTACCGTTGAATTCGATGGTTACCATAATCTGATATATAGACGTCTACTCCGTTCTTCGCCCAAATGCCGGACGGTCTGTCGAATTCCTGATTTCCCCATCCGTATCCGCCCGTCGAGATCTCGACCATCCCCGATCTTCCGATGCGGTGGATCATATGCGCTCCGCGGTCGACGACGTAGACGTTACCCTGCGGATCGACGCTTGCACCTGCCAGTTCTCGAAATCCTCCGTTCTCGCTCACAAACGCCAATCGCCAGAAACTCTGAACCGGAAAATCCGGTACCTGCGACCGAAGGGACGATCCGCCGAGAACGGCAACCATACAACACCACAGGAACGTCATACGGATATTAACATCCACAACACCTCCGGTATTCTTGAAAAAAACTGAAAAGCGGAAACCGGAATCCAGTTATACTTTTACTACCTTCGGTTCCAGCACTCCGTCGATCCGTGAAATCTCGGCTAATACGTCCGGCGAGATGTCGCTGTCGACATTCACGATGGTCAGGGCTTTCTCTCCGATTGCGGTTCTGCCGAGAGAGAGTCCGGCGATATTTATATCCGCCTTTGCGAGCACCGACCCCACTGCTGCGAGCATTCCCGGCCGATCGATATTCCAGTAGAATAGCATATGTCCTTCAGGCTTCACTTCGACATGAAATCCGTCGACCCTCACGAGTCGCACCACATCGGATCCGAATACGGATCCGGTCAGTTTTCTCTTCCCCTTATCCGTCTCGAATTCGAGCGTGATGAGATGCGTATAATTGCCCGTCGAATCGTCGCGGCGCTCGTTGATGCCGATTCCCATCTCCCGCGCGAAATAGGACGCATTGACCTCGTTGACCGGTTCAGATAACCTTGCCGAGAGGAGACCGCGCAATGCGACCGATTTCAGAATTTCATAAGAGGATTGAAGCGACTCGCCGCCGGTCGAGAACGTTATCGATTTCAGCTTTCCGTCCATGAGTTGACCGGCGATCTTACCGAGCCTGTCCGCCAGGTCGACGAACGGCTTATGATCTTCGCGGATCGAGAACATGGCTGCGCTTATATTGACCGCGCCAACCATGGCGCGCTCATGGAGCGCGTCTGCGATTTGATGAGCGATCTGGACGGCGACCTTCTCCTGAGCTTCGACGGTAGAGGCGCCGAGATGGGGAGTCGCGACGACGAGGGGATGCATGACGAGCGGATGATCGCCCGGAGGTTCGCTCTCGAAAACGTCGAGCGCCGCGCCGGCGACGATGCCTTCGTCGAGCGCCTTGAGCAGGGCGTTCTCGTCTATGATTCCTCCGCGCGCACAATTGACAACCCGAACTCCTTTCTTGCACTTGCGGAATGCCGCCTCTCCCAGGATGCCGCGCGTCTCATCGTTCAGGGGAGTATGAACGGTGATGTAGTCGGACCGGCGCAGCAGCTCATCGATGCTCACCGATTCGAAATTATATTTTGCGAGGACATCGGCGGATACCAGCGGGTCATACGCGATCACCGTCATGCCGAACGCCTGGAGCCGGATTCCCACTTCCTTGCCTATCTTGCCGAGTCCGATAATGCCGAGAGTTTTCCCGTATACCTCGCTCCCCTTGAATGATTTCTTGTCCCATTTCCCCTCCCGGAGCGATTGCCATGCAGGGGGAATTTTTCGTGCGAGCGAAAGGAGCAGAGAGATTGCATGCTCTGCCGTAGAGATCGTGTTTCCGCCGGGTGTATTCATCACGATGATGCCGCGTCGGGTCGCCGCATCCAGGTCTATGTTGTCCACCCCGGTGCCCGCTCTGCCGATGATCCTCAGGTTGCGCGCCTGCTCGATAATCTTTCTTGTCACCTGAGTCCCGCTTCGCACAATCAATACATGATAGGGGGCGATCTCGCCGCACAGCTGTTCTTCGGTCAGCCCGGTTTTACGGTCGACCACGAATCCTTCGGAGATCAGAATATCCGAACAACCCTGCTCGATCGGATCCGTTATGAGAATTGATATTTTATCGTTCACTTCGTTTCCGTTTTATATGGTGATATCGATCTGGATGAATTGTATGTACCCGTCCGCCCGTATTGGAGCAGCGGCATGTCCCGTACCGATGCTCTGCGTGGTGTCTCCGTCGGGATGTTATATGTTGAAAGAGAATCTTACAGAGTTCGTACGAGCTTCTTCCTTCAACCTCCTATTTCTGCATCAGGATATCCTGAGCAGCCGCGAGTCCGTCGCCGGCCCGGACGGGAACTCCCGTATCGGCGAGCGTGCGCTCGATCGCCGCCATCACCGTCAATATATCGAGTTCATCGTAATACCCTAGGTGCGAAACCCGGAAGATCTTTCCTTTCAGGTCGCCCTGACCTCCGGCTACCGTTATCCCGTAACTCTGTTTGATGACCGAATTGAATTTTTTAAATTCAACGCCTTCGGGGACATAGACAGCGGTTAATGCGTTGGAAGGCGACGACGAAAAGAGCTTCAAACCGAGGCCGGTACAGCCCGCACGAAGCGCGCGAGCCAACCGGTCGTGACGTTGCCAGACGTTTTCAATCCCTTCATCGCGAAGCATTTTGAGCGCCTTATCCAGACCGATAATCAGCGTTACAGCCGGTGTCCAGGGCGTATCGTTCTTCCCCAATGCTTTTTTAGCCGCCTTCAAATCGAAATAATATCGCGGCGCCTTCGCCTGCCCGATCACACCCCATGCCCGTTCGCTCACGGCGACAAACGCAAGACCTGGCGGAATCATCAATCCCTTCTGTGATCCCGTTACCACGATATCGAGATCCCACTCGTCCATCTTCAATTCCATCGCTCCCACCGATGTAATACCGTCGACGACGACGGCAACGGAGTCGCTGTGTGCGTGAACCGCTTTCGCGATGGATTTGACATCGGAAGCGGTTCCGGTAGATGTTTCGCTGTGTGTCAGATACACGGCTTTCGCCGACGGATTTTTACGAAGTACTTCTACGACGGCATCGGGACCGACCGGCGTGCCCCACGGCATGGTAATCTCCAGGGCTTGAACTCCGTAGGCCCGCAGCAGTTCTCCCCAACGTTCACCGAACTTGCCTCCGTTCACGAACACTGCGGTATCCCCCGCGGAGAGCAGATTGCACACCGAAGCTTCCATAGCTCCGGTACCGGAGGAGGTAAGCGTCATCACACCCTGTGATGTTTGAAACAGATAGTTTAAATTTTCATTAATGCTTGTCAGAATATCCTGAAATTCCGGATGGCGGTGATGAATGATCGGTTCCGCCATGGTGAGCATAACGCTTTCGGGAACCGGTGTCGGGCCGGGTGTGTAGAGTCTCTTCTTGATCATATATCAATCTCCTGTTGGTCTATGCATTTTATTTTCGGCTTTTGGTAACGGCGGTATGAATTAACGAGGTGAGCGAAGGTTTCCCCTCTCCGCTGACGGATGAGTATGCGAGAACGTCCAGTCGGTGTTCGAGATCTGCGGTCGTCATTTTTACCTCTTCGACGCGGTGGCGCAATTTCTGCCGGGGGACCTTATCGGATTTCGTCAGTATGATCGCAAACGGGATATCGTAGTACTCGAGCCATTCGATCATCGAGACGTCCAGTCTCGTCGGTTCATGCCGTGCATCGAGCAGGACGAGGCCGAGTTTCAGATTTTGACGCGATTTCAGATAGCCTTCGATGATCTTTTGCCATCCGGATTTTATCTGGTCGGGTACTTTTGCATAACCGTAACCCGGCAGATCGACGAAGTGGAGCACATCGTTGATCCGGTAAAAATTCAGGACGCGTGTTTTACCGGGCTGCGAGCTGGTCTTAGCGAGCGATTTCCGGTTGCATACGGAGTTGATCAGGCTCGACTTTCCGACGTTCGATCGTCCGA
This sequence comes from uncultured Ignavibacteriales bacterium, assembly GCA_964495085.1. GTDB lineage: Bacteria > Bacteroidota > Ignavibacteria > T3Sed10-11 > T3Sed10-11 > CAZBUK01. The sequence continues at coordinate 13,125 of CAZBUK010000055.1, read as the reverse complement.
TAAACGCTACTTCCGGGAGTTCCGATACAGGGATCTGATGGAGATGCGCCGCGCTGATGATGAATTCGGCAGTCGTGATCTTCATCGTTTACAACCCTCGTAATATAAATAAAAAAAGGGAAAATGAGAATCACCCTCCGATGCGGTGAATTCATTTTCCCTTGACATTGAACCGACGATAATAGTTACTCTTTTTTATCGGCCTCTTCTTCAGGCTTTCCGGAATCTTCCGCAATATCGGGTTTTTCAGCGGGAGCGGAGTCAGCCGCCGGTTTGGACGATTTCTTTACGGTCTTCGATGAAGTTTTCTCTTTTGAAGGTTCCGCTGCGGTGGATTCCTCGGCAGACGCTGTAGCCGCGGCTGCAGCTTTTTTGGCGGTTTGTGCGGTTTTCGCTGCTTTTTTCTGCTTCTCTTTCTTTGTGATCGCTTCGTTATAATCCACCAGTTCCAGGACTGCTACATGCGCCCCGTCTCCGTCACGCTGACCGAGTTTTACCACACGGGTATAGCCGCCGTTCCTGCCGGTAACCTTGGGAGCGATTTCGTCGAAGAGTTCCCGCAATGCTGTCCGGCTCTTGATGATTTTTCCTACCTCCCGTCTTGCAGCGACGTCCTTCGATGCACCCGTGGATTCTTTCTGAAAAGCGATCTTCGCACGGGTAATGAGTTTTTCAACCCGTTGCTGTGTTTCCTTCGCTTTCGCGACCGTGGTGGTAATTCGTTTATGTTCTATAAGGGAGGTTGAAAGCGCCGAAAGTGTTGCTTTGCGGTGGCTTGCCGTTCTACCCAATTTTCTGCCGGATACTCGATGTCGCATTGTTACCGTTTACCTTAATGACGTGAGTGATTATTTTCCGCCGCTCTTCAGATACCGGTCTACGTCCATACCGAACGTTAGTCCGAAATTCTGGACGAGGTCGGATAATTCGTTGAGCGATTTTTGACCGAAGTTCCTGTAGTTCAACAGCTCCTGCTCGGTTTTCCGGACGAGTTCGCCGACACTTTGAATTCCCGCAGCTTTCAGACAATTATGAGAGCGGACCGAGAGTTCAAGCTCGTCGATACCGAGACTCAGAATCTTCTTGATACGGAGCGCTTCCGGATCCAGCGCTTCATCATCGGCGACATGCTGCTCGTCGTGAGCGACATTGAGGTTGATGAAATACTGGATATGATCTTTGAGAATTCCGGCCGCACTCTTCAGCGCATCGACCGGCGTGAGCGAGCCGTCGGTATCGATCTCGATAATCAGTTTCTCATAATCCGTTTTCTGGCCGACCCGGGTTTGCTCGACGAAGTACCTGACGTTGCGCACCGGCGAATAGATCGCGTCTATGGCGATCATATCGTGGGAAAAATCCGTACGATCGATTTCTTCGCCCGGCACGTACCCGATGCCGGTTCCGTAACGTAGTTCGAGCTCGGAGGAGCACTCTTCGTTCAGGGTCGCGATGTGCAGTTCGGGATTCAGCACCAGAAAACTCTCAGATCCGTTCTGCAAGTCGGCCGCACGGAGTTCCCCCGGACCCTTGAGCTGGACTACGACCTTTCCCGATTTCTCCGCTCCCGGTTTGATTCGTACTTCTTTCAGATTCAATACGAATTCGGCTACATCTTCAACCATTCCCGGTATGGTCGTAAATTCATGTACAACGCCCTCGATCCTCATTCCCGTTATCGCGATACCGGGTATCGACGAGATGAGCATCCGGCGGAGAGAATTTCCCAGTGTTACTCCGTACCCTTTTTCGAGGGGTTGGATGACGAAACGCCCGAATGAATCGGTGTAGCTGCCTTCATCGATCGTGATTTTTTCGGGCATTTGAATGTATGTATTTGTCATGCTTGCGTGCCTCAGTACCGTTTACTTGGAGTATAACTCGACGATTAATTGTTCGTTCGCGTTGAGCGGAATATCCTGGCGTTCGGGTATGTTCAGAAACGTACCGCTGACATTCGCCTTGTCGAGCGACAGCCAGGGGAGCATTGCAGAATCTTTCATCCGTTTCATCGAATCGTGGATGACATCAAGCTTTCTGCTCTTCTGTTTCACCTCGATGACATCTCCCGGTTTGGTCAAATATGAAGGGATATCGACCTGCCGGCCGTTCACCAGAAAATGTCTGTGGCGCACCAGTTGTCTCGCAGCCTTGCGGGAGGGGGCAAGTCCCAGTCGATAGACGACGTTATCGAGCCGGCGCTCGAGAATCTTCACGAGCGTCTCACCGGTTTTGCCGGGCTGCTTCAATGCTATCTCGTAGTAGTTCCGGAACTGCCGCTCGAGAATGCCGTACATTCTGCGCACTTTCTGTTTTTCCCGGAGCTGCAGTCCGTACTCCGAAATCTTCTGCCTTCGGCTCAGACCGTGCTGTCCAGGCGGATAATTCCTTTTTTCCACCGGACATTTTTCGGTATAGCATTTGATGCCCTTGAGAAATAATTTTTGCCGTTCCCGGCGGCAAAGCTTACATACTGATTCTGTGTAACGCGCCATGCAATTTGTTCCTTGTTAATAAAATATCGGCTCTTAAACCCTCCGTCTCTTCGGGGGTCTGCAGCCGTTGTGCGGGATCGGGGTCACGTCACGGATGCTCGTGATCTCCAAACCATTCGCCTGGAGCGATCGAATCGCCGCTTCCCGGCCGGATCCCGGTCCCTTGACGAATACCTCAACTTTCCGCATTCCGAGATTGTACGCCTCTTTTGCGGCCGCTTCTGCGGACACCTGCGCTGCGAAGGGCGTGCTCTTACGCGAACCCTTGAACGCATTTTTCCCCGAGGAAGACCACGAAATCGTATTGCCGTAAATATCCGTTATGGTAACCTGAACGTTGTTGAAAGTCGCTTTAATATGCACTTTGCCGTTTACATCGACGTGCACTTTGCGTTTTTTCTTGGATGCGGTCTTTGCCAATGAATCCTCCTTTGATCGAAAAAAAACCTAAATCGTTACTTCTTAGCGGCGACCTTCTTCTTACCCGCCACCGTTTTCCGTTTCCCTTTCCGGGTTCGCGCATTCGTGCGGGTCCGCTGACCGTTAACCGGCAATCCCCGCCGGTGGCGAAGCCCGCGGTAACACCCGATATCCATGAGCCGTTTGACGTTCATCTGGGTTTCGCTGCGCAGAGCTCCTTCGACCTTGTGATCGGCTGTGATGATCGCTCGGATTTTTGCAACTTCCTCGTCGCTCAGTTCGGCGATCTTCTTGCTCCGGTCCACTCCCGCCTTATCGAGAATTTCGCCGGCTGCGGTATTTCCGATGCCGTAGATATACGTCAGCCCGATGACCGAGCGCTTATTTTTCGGTAAATCGACACCTGCGATACGAGCCACCTATGAATCCTCCTGATTATCCTTGTCGCTGTTTGTGTTTTGGGTTCTTACAGATCACCCGCACAACGCCTTTGCGCCGAACGATCTTGCAGTTATCACATAAACGCTTGACGGATGCACGAACTTTCATGAATCTTCTCCGTTCACATTATTTATATCGGTAGGTAATTCTTCCCTTCGAAAGATCGTAGGGAGATAACTCGACGGTGACCTTGTCGCCTACCAGAATCTTTATAAAATTCATCCTCATTTTTCCGGAAACGTGTGCCAGGATCTCATGTCCGTTCTCAAGCTTCACTCTGAAGTGAGCGTTCGGCAACGTATCGGTTATGACGCCGTCTACTTTAATTGCACTCTCTTTTGCCATAAGGACCCGATTACTGCGATGCGAGGGTTAATATTTCCGGGGCGCCGTTCCGTACCACGATAGCATGTTCGTAATGCGCCGAATGTTTTCCATCGGCCGTCCGTACCGTCCATCCGTCCTGTGCGACGGCGACCCGGTGGGTACCCGAGTTGACCATCGGCTCGATCGCCAGTACGAGACCGTCGACAAGCTTCATGCCGGTTCCGCGGCGTCCGTAATTCGGTACCGGCGGTTCTTCATGCAGGTGTCTGCCGATCCCATGGCCGACCAATTCCCTCACAATACTGAATCCATTTCTCTCGACATGTTCCTGAATGGCTGCGGAGATATCGTGAACCCTGTTGCCCGCCCGCGCCTCCGCAATACCGATTAAGAGAGCTTCCCTTGTCACCTTCAGCAGCCGGTCGGCTTCCGGTGAAATTTCACCGACTGCGTACGTCCGGGCGGAATCTCCGAAAAAACCGTTCTTATTGACGCCGACGTCGACCGAGATGATATCGCCCTCGGCAAGCGTCCGGGCTCCCGGTATTCCGTGAACGACTTCGTCGTTGACCGATGTACAGATGCTTGCGGGATACGGCGGTGTATTGCCCTGCCGGTAACCCTTGAACGCCGGTATCGCGCCTTTCGATTGGATGTACTCGTCGGCGATTCCGTCGAGCTCGCGGGTCGTCATCCCGGGCGCGATGCTGTTTCCGAGCAGATCGAGAACTTCGGAAGCGATTCGGTTGCTCTCACGCATACCGTTATGTTCTTCTGCGGTTCGAATCGTCACAGCGTCACCGGTTCTTTTTTACGTTTCCTACGCACGCCGTCCTCTCAGTTTGCCGCTCTTCATAAATCCGTCGTAGTGCCGCATCAGCAGATGCGACTCAATCTGCTGTAGCGTATCGAGCGAGACGCCGACCATGATCAGGAGGCTCGTGCCCCCGAAGAATTGGGCGAACGCCGGTGTCACTCCGAAACGGGATGCGAAAGCCGGAAGTATCGCTATCAGCGCGAGAAAGAACGACGACGGAAGCGTTATGCGTGTCAGAATATTATCGAGGAAATCCGACGTCTGCTTGCCCGGGCGTATACCCGGAATAAAGCCCCCCTGTTTCTTCAGCGTATCGCTCACCTCTTTGGGATTGAAGGCGATGGCCGTGTAGAAATAGGTGAAGAAGATAACCATCATTGCGTACAGGAACGAATACGTAAATGATCGAAAATCGAAGTGCCGGGCAAGACCGGCCATAAACTCACTCTCAGGGAAAAAAGTCAAAATCGTGTTCGGTATAAACATGATCGCCTGAGCGAAGATGATAGGCATGACGCCCGCGCTGTTCACCCGCATCGGGATATACTGCGTAACGCCGCCGTACACTTTTCGCCCAACAACCCGCTTCGCATACTGTACGGGTATCCGCCTCGTACCCTGCGTGACCAGAACGACGGCTGCAATCACGAATACCAGCATTGCGATGATAATCAGCTCGACGATCAATCCGCGGGCGCCGGACTGCACCATCTGATATTCGTTCAGGAGTGCATGCGGAAACTGAGCTACAATGCCGATGAATATGATGAGCGAGATTCCGTTACCGATCCCCCGTTCGGTGATCTGTTCACCGAGCCACATGAGAAACATGGTTCCCGTCGTGAGAAAGAGGACGGTTTGCAGCGTGAATCCGATACCCTGTATCTCTGCGGGGACGATCGGGACGGTGGCAGCGGTCATACTGGATAATCTGACGCTGACGCCCCACGCCTGCATGGCGGCAATGAGAACGGTACCGTAGCGGGTCAGCTGAATGATCTTCTTTCGGCCCTCTTCGCCTTCCTGCCGGAGTTTCTGGAAGTAAGGTACGACCGCACCCAGAAGCTGAATAATGATCGACGCACTGATGTACGGCATAATACCGAGTGCGAAGATCGCAGCGTTGCTGAATGCTCCGCCGACGAACAGGTCGTAGAGGCCGAAGAGCGTATCCTGCGCCTGTTCGCGCATCGTTGCCGCAAGTACGCTTGCATCGACTCCCGGTAAAGTAATATGCGCCCCGATCCGCGCAACGATCAGAATCGCTGCCGTAAAAATGATGCGTGTCCGGAGCTCCTGAATCTTGAAAATATTACGAAAACTCTCGCTTAACCGACTCATATTTATTTCACTATCGAGATGGTACCGCCTGCCGCGGTAATTTTTTCCTGTGCGCTTTTACTGAATGCATGCGCGCTGATTTTTAATCCTGCGGTCAGGCTGCCTGAACCCAGAACCTTGATCGGCTGATTTTTCCGCACCATCCCCGTCCGGACGAGAAGCTCGGGAGTAACGGTATCGTCCGTCAGTTTCTTATCCTGATGGAGCTTCTCCAGATCGCTCAGATTTACGAGCTGAAAGACGACCTTAAACGGACTCTTAAATCCATACTTCGGAATCCGGCGCTGCAGGGGCATCTGTCCGCCCTCGAACCAGGCCCGGAATTTAGCGCCCGAACGGGAGTGCTGTCCGTTGTGTCCCCGTGTCGAAGTTTTCCCGTGACCCGATCCGGGACCGCGACCGACCCGCTTGCGGTTTTTAGTGGAACCGGGAGCCGGCTTCAAATTGCTTAATATAGCAGTCATAAATAAACCTTCTGATTAAATCCGGTTACTTCGCTTCGATTTCTTCCACCGATACCAAATGCCGGACCTTGGCGAGCATTCCCCGGATCTGCGGAGTATCCTCCTTAACGATCGTATGCCGTATCTTCTTCAATCCGAGCGCTTCGATCGTCCGCTTCTGTCTCTCCGGATTATCGATGATACTTTTCATCTGTGTAATTTTCAGTTGCTTTTTTGCCATGTGGTTATTCGTCTCCGCCCGCTTTTTGGAACAATTCCTTCAGGGAGATGCCTCTATCCGATGCGACGGTTCTCGGATCCCGCAGGCTGAGTAATCCTCTCAGTGTTGCCTTCACCAGGTTGTGCGGATTCGATGAGCCGAGAGATTTCGTGAGAATATCGCGGATGCCGGCGGATTCCACGACCGCGCGAACGCCTCCGCCCGCGATAACGCCTGTACCCGGAGAAGCCGGTCTCATGAGAACTTTCGCGGCTCCGAATTTCGCCGTGATCTCGTGCGGTATGGTACCGTTGACGATCGGTACCGTTACCAGGCTTTTCTTCGCGTCGTCGACCCCCTTTGAAATAGCATCGGCAACTTCGTTCGCTTTTCCCAACCCGATACCGACATGTCCGTTATGATCGCCGACTACAACGATCGCGTTGAAACTGAACCGGCGGCCGCCTTTGACGACTTTGGCGACCCGGTTGATGTGGACCAGCCGTTCCTTCAGTTCAAGTTCGCTTGCTTTTAACTTTGCCAAGTTGTGACCCCGTATAAAATTTCAATCAAGTGGATGCCTCTTTCAGAAGCTGAGTCCGGCTTTTCTCGCGGATTCGGCGAGCGCTTTGACTCTGCCATGATACCGGAAACCGTTCCGGTCGAATACGATTGATGTAATATTTTTTTCGAGGGCGCGTTTCGCGAGCTCTTCGCCTATCTTCTTACTTTTTTCGATCCGCGAAATACTCTTCAGTGAATCGCGCAGATCCGGCATCAGCGTCGAAACCTGCAAAATGGTTACGCCCTTCGTATCGTCTATAAGCTGGGCGTAAATATTATTCAGGCTTCTGTAAACCGATAACCTCGGCCTTTCGCCGGTTCCTGAAATCTTCAGGCGAACGGACTTCTTGATCCTCCGCCTGCTGTTTGTTCTGTTCCTTTTGATCATATCGGATGATTATCTAGGAATAATTATCGGTGCGATCCTATTTACCCGCAGCCGTCTTGCCCGCTTTGCGCCGGATGTATTCGCCCTCGTATTTTATCCCCTTGCCTTTATACGGTTCGGCCGGACGGAGACTGCGGATCTTCGCGGCTATCTGGCCGACGAGCTGTTTATCGATACCGCTGACGACGAGCTGGGTCGGCTGCGGAACCTGAACCGAGATTTCGGGCGGAAGCGCGAAAAGGATCGCGTGTGAGTACCCGAGCTGCAGTTGGAGCTTTTTCCCCTTCATTTCCGCGCGGTAACCTACGCCCACAATTTCGAGGCGCTTTTCATACCCTTCCGTAACGCCCTTGATCATATTCTGGATCAGGGCACGGTACAATCCGTGCATCGATCTGTGCTGTTTCGACTCGGTCGGACGTTTGACGAGAATCTCGGCTTCGCCGATATCGACCGTGATTTCCGGCCGGATTTCGGTCGAGAGCTCGCCTTTCGGACCCTTTACCTTGACGGTTCCGTTCTGTTTTTCGATCGTCACTCCCTTTACCAGGGGGATCGGTTTTTTTCCAACTCGTGACACTCTCTTACTCCTTTGGAAATAATACTATGGTAGAGACTCACCAGACGTAGCAGATGACTTCGCCGCCGACGCCATGCTGCCGTGCCTGCTTATCGGTCATCACGCCCTTCGATGTCGAGACGATGGCGATGCCGAGTCCGTTGATAACCCGGGGCAGATCCGACACCTGTTTATACCGCCGAAGGCCGGGAGTGCTCACGCGTCTCAGACCTTTGACCACGCTCCTGCCGTTCGAGTAGCGAAGCGTTATGCGAATAACCGCCTGCGTCTTCTCTTCGAGCAGCGAGTAATCGGTGATATAGTGTTCTTCCCTGAGGATGCGGGTGATTTCATTTTTCAGTCTCGATGCCGGAATGTCGACACGTTTGTGTTTTGCTTTTACCGCGTTTCTGATCCGCGTGAGATAATCTGCTATGGGATCGGTTATCGGCATAGATTAAGCTTCTCCTTTATAACTGAACGTATAGTCTACCAGCTTGCTTTCCGGACTCCCGGTATCTTGCCGTCAAGAGCCATGTTCCTGAAACATATTCTGCATAATCCGAATTTGCGTAGATAGGCGCGCGATCTGCCGCAGAGCGTGCACCGGCTATATCTCCGCGTCGCGTATTTCGGTTCTCGTTTCGATTTGACGATAAGTGCTTTACGTGCCAACGTTCACCTCTTGGTTCTGAAATTATGCAGCATCGGTTTTTTGTACTATCTCCTGACGTCTGACAAAGGGGAGCCCGAAGCTCTTCAGCAGCTCGAACGCTTCCTCGTCGGTCTTCGCGGTCGTGACGAAGGTGATATCGATTCCGTAGATCCGGCTGACCTTGTCTACATCGATTTCCGGGAAGATGATCTGTTCTTTAATGCCGACCGTATAATTACCCCGACCGTCGAACGATTTATCGTTCACGCCGCGAAAGTCGCGGATGCGGGGTACCGCCGTATTTACGAACCGATCCAGAAATTCATACATCCGCGATCTGCGAAGGGTCACGCGTACTCCGATCGGCATTCCCTCGCGGAGTTTGAAGTTGGAGATCGATTTCCTCGCACGGGTGATGACGGCGCGTTGGCCGGTGATTGTTCCGACTTCGCTCACGATTCCGTCGAGAATTTTCGGATCCCCCACCGCATCTCCGACGCCGACGTTTACCGAGATTTTATCGAGGTACGGGACCTGCATGATATTCTGATACCCGAATCGTTTCATAAGCGCTGGTGCGATCTCGGTACGCCATTTCACGAGAAGCCGCGGGGTGACTTTCTCCTCCGGCTTCGCCTTCGGAGCTGATTCTTTTTTTCCAGCCGCTTTTTTATCGGCTTTCTCCGCCGAACCTTGCTTTTTCTTTTGCTCTTGGTCTTTTGCCATTAGAACATCTCTCCGCAATTTTTGCAAACCCTCATAACACGGGATACTTTCGAATCGGTCTCGCGCACCCGTTTTCTTCCCACGCGGGTCGCATTCGTACATTTCGGACAGACGACCAGGACATTGGAAATGTGTATCGATCCCTCTTTCTGAAGAATACCTCCCTGGGGATTCTTCTGCGTCGGGCGCTGATGGCGTTTGATGATGTTCACGCCCTCGATGATGATCCTGCTCCGTTCCGGATACACCTTCAATACTTTCCCCTGCTTACCGAGATCGTTACCGGATACGACCAGAACGTTATCGTTTTTTCTGATATTCATGCTCTAAGCTCACAATACTTCGGGTGCAAGTGAAATTATTTTCATAAACTGTTTTTCGCGCAACTCGCGGGCAACCGGTCCGAAGATGCGCGTACCGCGGGGTTCGTTCTGCGGATTGAGAAGAACCGCAGCGTTCTCGTCGAAGCGGATATAGGATCCGTCCTCGCGACGGGTCTCCTTCTTCGTCCGGACGATGACGGCGCGCGAAACTTCCCCCTTTTTGACCGGAGCGCCCGGAATGGCGCTCTTCACCGAGACGACGATCATATCGCCGAGACCGGCATATCTGCGGTCGCTTCCGCCGAGGACCCGTATGCAGCGTACTTTCTTGGCGCCGGAGTTATCGGCGACGGTCAGATTGGTTTCTTCCTGTATCATTGTTGCATACTCCCGAAATTATTTCGCCCGTTCGACAACTTCGACCAATCTCCACCGTTTTCGAGCGCTCAACGGACGAGTTTCCATGATTTTCACCGTATCGCCGACGTGCGCATCCTGCTTTTCATCGTGCGCCATAAGACGCTTGCTTCGCTTGAAGAATTTTTTATATATCGGGTGAGCTATCCGTTGTTCGATGAGGACGACGATGCTCTTCTGCATCGAGTCGCTCACGACCTTGCCGATTCTCGTTTTTCTCTTTGTCGTACGGTCCTTCCGTACGGCAGGTGTCGTTTTTTCCATAACGTCTCAGTTATTCCTTGGTAGTCGATTCGTTTTGGCTCGTCTGCGGAACTTCCGCGGAGAGTTCGCGCTCGCGGATGACGGTTTTAATACGGGCAATGAGGCGTCTGCTCTGGAGCAGCGCTGCTGTGTTCTGGATACGCGTCGTCGCATGCTGGAATTTCAGGTTCTGCAGATTGACGTTTTCATCGTCGATCCTTTTTTTCAGCTCATCGACCGACATCTCTCTGATTTCTCGGTTTTTCATGGTTTATCTTTCGACGTCAGTGCGTGTGACGAATTTCGTTTTCAGCGGCAGCTTATGCGAAGCGAGCCGCATTGCTTCTTCGGCAATGTTTCGCGAGACGCCGGCTACTTCGAACATAATTCTCCCCGGCTTGACAACCGCAACCCAGAATTCCGGAGCTCCTTTTCCCTTACCCATACGGGTTTCAGCCGGTTTTTTGGTAACCGGTTTATCCGGGAAGATTCTGATCCAGAGTCTTCCTTCCCGCTTCATCATTCGGGTAATTGCGACGCGAGCGGCTTCGATCTGACGGCTGGTGATCCAACCCGGTTCAAGCGTTTTTAAACCGTATTCACCGAAATTTACCAGTGCTCCACGGAACGCCTTTCCCCTCCGCCTGCCGCGATGCGCTTTTCTGAATTTTACCCGTTTTGGCATCAGCATAGTTTTAAATCTCCTTCGACAATCTTATCGTGTCTGGGTAACCTGGCCGATGATCTCGCCCTTGCAGATCCAAACCTTCACCCCGATGGTTCCGTAAATGGTCTGGGCAGTTGCAGTTGCATAGTCGATATCGGCGCGAAGGGTATGCAGAGGTATCCTTCCTTTTTTGTATTGTTCCGTACGCGCCATTTCCGCACCGCCGAGTCTGCCCGCACACATAATTCGTATTCCCTCAGCTCCCATCCGCATCGAAGCGGTTATCGCGGTCTTCATCGCACGGCGAAACGAGATCCTGCCCTCAATCTGGTTGGCGATGTTTTCGGCAACGAGGTAAGCGTCGATTTCCGGCCGTTTGATCTCATGGATCAGTATCTTCACCTCTTTGCTGGTAATTTTCTTCAGCTCTTCTTCGAGCTGGGAAATCTCCTTTCCGCTTCGACCGATGACGATCCCGGGGCGGGAGGTATGGATAGTAATAACGGCGCGCTTCGGCGTTCGCTCGATCGAGATACGCGAGATACCGGCTTTCTTCATTCTGTTCCGGATATAATTCCGGACCATCAGATCTTCCTGGAGCTTTTGCGAAAAACTTTTATCATCGTACCAATTCGAATCCCAGGATTTAATGATCCCCAAACGTAGACCGATCGGATGCGTTTTCTGTCCCAAATGAGTCTCCCTTTATCCTATTTCTTTTTTAATGCTTTTTTGGATGATTTCTTTGCCGGCGCTTTCTTCGTGCCGGTTTTCGATGCTGTTTTCCTGGGAGCCGCTTTCGCCTCGGTGGTTTCGCTCCCCTTCTTCGGCGCCGCTTTTTTCTTTGCCGGCGGTTTAACCGGAACGACAAGTTTCTTGACCGCTACGACGATCGTCAAATGATTCGATCTCTTTTGAATCCGGTAAGCCCGACCCATCGGGGCGGGAAGGATTCTCTTCATCGAGGGTCCCGCGTGTACATACGCTTCCTTGACGAAGATCCTGTCGAAATCTATTCTCCCCGATTCCTCTTTATTCTGCAGGTTGGCGATCGCCGATCGAAGCGTCTTCTCTGCTTCTTTCGAAGCATGTTTCGGAGAGAAATGAAGGATCGATATGGCTTCCTCCACTCCCTTTCCGCGTATCAGATCGACCACCAGCTTCATTTTACGGGGCGATGTCGGAATATATCGGTGTATTGCGCGTGCTTCCATGATCGTTTATGCTCCACACATTGATTGTATTACGCGGCTCTTTCGGATTTACCGCCGGGATGTCCGCGGAATATGCGGCTCGGAGCGAATTCGCCGAGCTTATGACCGACCATACTTTCCTGGATATACACCGGGATAAACTTATTCCCGTTATGTACGGCAAACGTATGTCCGACAAATTCGGGAGAGATTGTCGATGCTCTGTTCCAGGTTTTTACGACCTTTTTCTGGTTCAGCCTGTTAAGATCCTGAACTTTCTTCAGAAGTTTAGGGTCGATGAACGGCCCTTTTTTTAGTGATCGCGCCATATGGTATCAGTTTTTGCTATTTTCTTCGTTTCACAATGAATTTTGTTGAAGCCTTTTTTCTCTTGCGTGTTTTCTTCCCCTTCGACGGGAATCCCCACGGAGATACGGGGTGCGGATTGCCCTGCGGCGCCTTTCCCTCGCCGCCGCCATGCGGGTGATCCACCGGATTCATCGAGACCCCCCGGTTATGCGGCCGCTTTCCCATCCACCTGGTTCTGCCCGCCTTCCCGAGAGAGATGTTCTCGTGATCGGGATTGCTGACCTGACCGATGGTCGCATAGCACTTCGGCGATACGATTCTCACTTCGCCGGAGGGGAGTTTTACCTGTACGATGCCCTCTTCCTTCGCCGTGATCTGGGCGGAGGAACCGGCGCTCCGGACGAGCTGCGCCCCTTTCCCCGGCTTCATTTCTATATTATAGATAAACGTACCAACCGGTATATTCGAGAGGGGGAGCGCATTCCCGACCTTGATCTCGACATTCGGTCCCGCGGAGATGACGTCGCCGATCTGCAATTTATCGGGGGCAATAATATACCGCTTCTCGCCGTCGGCA
>CAZBUK010000054.1:0-25318 GCA_964495085.1 uncultured Ignavibacteriales bacterium | reverse complement strand
ACCGGGGACGGCGACTCGGTCACCAGCTCCGCTTCACCGCCGGCTATCGGGATCCGGAATACCTGCATCCCCGCGAAGACTGCAGGACGCGATGACCGGAAGTAAATATGTCTTCCGTCGGGAGACCATTGTATGTTCATTACGGGAGCCGGACGGAACGTAAATTGTACCGGATCGCCTCCCGTTGCCGGGACGAGGAAGAGTTCCGAATATGCACCGCCCCGCTCGTCGGTTTCCCCCCGTTGTACGCGGCGGACGTAGGCGATCCGCCCCCCTTCGGGATCGATTGCCGCTTCAGCAACCGTTTCAAGATTAACGAGGATTTCCGGCGTGAGAATTTCCTGTGCACCCGCCGTGTTGTGCGACATGGCCATAACGAGAAGAATTAATATGAAGCTTATTCCCGCTTTATATCTCATTGCAACCTCCGTATGTAAGATCGTTGATGAATTGGTGTATACTGATGATGAACCGGACGGAGAAATAATACGGAATGATTTTCCGATTCCGGGTCGGTAGTTTCTGATAGACCGGTTTTACCGACAGAGAGAACAACATTGTGTGAATTTTTATTAATCAATATAAAAATAAATCCATTGAGCGGCAAAACATGACACCGGCGTCCCCGGTGAGCATGTCGGAAGAACGCCGAATTGCACGTTCGGAATAAAGCTCGTTGCTTTCGAAATACCCCGTTCGTATATTCATTATCAACTTACCGTTTTTATAACCAGCGAACCGGATTTACATGGATAAATTTACGATTCGGGGCGGTAAAAAGCTGCAGGGTGAAGTTACGATAAGCGGTGCGAAAAATTCGCTCCTCGCACTTATGCCCGCATCGATTCTCGCCCCGGGGGAATACGTTCTCGATAATATCCCGAATCTTCGCGACGTCCAGACAATGAGTCAACTGCTTCGTTCGATGGGTATGGAGATCGAATTATCCGGGAAAAAGCTCAGGATCGACTCAACCCGTATCGATAAGTTCGAGGCCCCTTATGAACTCGTGAAGAAAATGCGCGCGTCCGTCTATGTGCTCGGTCCGCTCCTTGCCCGGTACGGCAAGGCGCGCGTATCGTTCCCCGGAGGGTGCGCCTGGGGACCGCGTCCGGTTAATTTCCATATCGAGGGAATGAAGAAGCTCGGAGCCCGGATCCAGATCGACCAGGGATACATCATAGCGAGTGCAAAAAAGCTTTCGGGCGCACGGATTCACCTCGATGTCCCGAGCGTCGGTGCGACCGGCAATTTATTGATGGCGGCGGTGCTCGCAAAGGGGACCAGCTATATCGAGAATGCAGCGATGGAGCCGGAAATCAGCCAGCTTGGACAGTTTCTCAAAAAAATGGGAGCGAAGATCTCCGGCATCGGTACCAAACAGCTCGAGATTGAGGGCGTCGCTGAGTTGAAACCCGCGCATGCGACGACAATTCCCGACCGCATTGAGGCAGGGACGTTTCTCATTGCAGGGGCGATAACGGGAGGGAAAATCACGCTCCGGAATTGTATTCCCAACCACCTCAATGCAGTGCTCAATAAGCTTGAAGACGCGGGATGCAATATTCAAACGGAAAGAACTTCCGTAACTCTCAGTGCACCGGAGAAACTCGAACCGGTCGATATCGCTACCGATGTGTATCCGGGATTTCCGACCGATATGCAGGCGCAATGGACGGCACTTATGACAAAAGCGGCGGGGACTTCCGTGATAACCGATACAATATTTTTGGACAGGTTCAAACACATCCCCGAATTGAACCGGCTCGGCGCGAACATCGAGATCGAAGAGAACATCGCCATCGTTCGGGGAAACGGAGGGCTAAAAGGAGCGAAGGTAATGAGTACGGACCTGCGAGCGAGCGCTTCGCTCATTCTCGCCGGCTTGATCGCGGAGGGAACGACGGAAGTTCTCCGCGTCTATCATATCGACAGGGGATACGAATCCATAGAAAAAAAACTGAAGGAGCTCGGAGCGGACATTGAGCGGGTTCAGACCGAGGAGTTTTGACCGCAGGGATTTCCCACCCCCGGCTGCCGCGCTGCTCCTGAGCCTATGATTATTCATTTATCGGAGTAATCGATCTCCCGTGTACTCCAGATTCAAGCATGGCATTAATATCGCGGCGTACCTGATCGGGACGATCGCAGTTGTGCAGCAGCCGCTCTTCGGATCGTTCGGGTTCGAGTTCTCCGCAAGCATCGCGCTCCTTGCTTCGTGCATCGCCGGACTGAACTCCGTTCACGATGCGCGGAAAAAAAGCGACGTACCTCCGCCTGCCCGCCTGAGATACGGACTCGGCTACAATCTGCTTTATGTCCTGCTGCCCGTCGTCGCGATCTTTCTCGCGGCGTTGCCCGGACTGCCATGCGATCCTTTCCAGGGATTGGCCTTCTACGGGTTGCTTCCTGTCGTGAGCGTGGTTTTCTCATACCTTTTGGGATGGCTGCTGTCGTTGTCGTTTAAGCATGCGAGAATACTCTTCATCGCCATCGTCATTTTGTCGCTCGCTGTCCCGGCTCTCTTCACCTTCATTCAACCCAGAATATTTTTTTACAATGCGTTTCTCGGATTTTTCCCGGGCTTGAGTTACGATCAGCTCATGCCCGTAACGCAGACGCTGGTTCTCTACCGGTCGTATATTCTCTTTCTTTCTCTCCTCATCATTGTACTGCTGTATATTCTTAAGTTCGAGTACATCGGCGGACTCAAGATGCGGGAGAGGATGCGGGCATTCAGCAGCGCTTATTCGGGGAGCTTGTTGAGCGTCGTTGCCACGGTCGGTTTGATCGTGATCGCGGTCCAGTTCCTCTCACGCGGAACCCTCGGCTTCAGTACATCGCGGGCAAAACTCGAATCCGAGTTGGGCTCGGTGTTCCGGTCTCCGCATATGGAGATTCATTATGCAAGTGAGAGCTTTTCGGACAGCTCCATAGCATGGGTTGTGCTTGAACATGAATTTCGAAGACACCAGGCTGCCGGACGTTTGGGAGTTCTTCACACGGGCGTCATACGGAGTTATCTGTATCCGTCGCCAGAATCCAAACGCGCGCTCATCGGTCCGGCGACGACGAACATCGCCAAACCATGGAGGAGGGAAGTACATCTGAACGCAGACAGGTACGAATCTTCGCTTCTCCATGAACTCGCGCATGTGGTCGCGGCGGAGTTCGGCATGCCGATACTCGGAATCGCAAACTCGACTCTGATGCTGGAGGGAGTTGCGATGGCTGCAGAAGGGGTTTGGGGCAACCGCACGCTGCATGAACACGCGGCCGCAATGATAGAGTTCGGCATCGTCGAATCGCCCGCGGAAATACTGACCAACCGCGGTTTCGTGATGAAGTCTTCAGCGGTCAGCTATATCCTCGCGGGGAGTTACATGCAGTACCTGATGGACCGGTACGGTGTACAGCCGGTGCAGGAAGCTTATGCCTGGTCCGATTTCGAGGGAGCATTCGGCCGCCCGGCCGGTCAACTGATACGGGAGTGGATCGACTTCCTTCGGAGAATACAGGTATCAGACCGGCAGGAAGCAAAAACGAGGATCCATTTTCAGCGGACGTCGCTCTTCACAGCCGAATGCCCGCGCGCGGTTGCGCGGATGAACCGGAAGGGACGGGAATATCTGGCGAAGCGGGAATTCGAGTCGGCGCGGGAAGAGTTCAACCGCTCGTTCAGAACGGTTCCGAACGCCGCAGCAATCGAAGGCATCGTCATCTCGGCATTCCGGCTCGGCGATTATGAAACGGTGATGGATTTCATGAACGATGAGGAATTGCATCGGCAGTTTCCGCAAATTATCCCCGCACTTCTCCGGGTATCCGGGAATATGCACATCGGACGGGGAGAATATGATCTCGCCGGAGTCCGATTCCGCGGCCTGCTCGAGCTCGACCTCTCCGAATGGAACAATGAATATGCGATGATACGACTGTCCGCCCTCAGCGATCCCGACGACCGCCTGCTGCTCGATTTCCTCGCGGCTCCGCCCGACGACGAACGACGTATCCTCGCCGAATCGCTCCGGTTGAGAGAGAATGTTATTGTTTCCCCGGCATCCGATTGGGCGCTTGCTTTTTCATTCATTGAGGCAGGCAACCGCGAAGCAGCACTACGCCATTATGAAAAACTTCTGTCGGAACCGGACGATTTTATCAGGTACCGTTTCTCGCTCGTCCGCGGTGAAGATCTGTTTTATCGCGGACGATTTCAGGATGCGGCGGCGGAGTTCTGGACGGCATTGAATTATGCATCGAATCCGGCAACTATACACGAATTACAGACCCGGATCAACCGCGCTCTCTTCGCGGATGAGTTCGGTATGCTCATATGGTCCGAATCTCCCCCCTGGAAGCATTAAATATTGATTTTTCACGATATACTGGGTATTATATCCACATGAGATGCTACACTTACTTCACCCGGAGGATATGATGCGATCGAGATTGCTGGCAGCGGGAATGATAGGTATCTGCTTGGTGAACTGGCACTGCGGATCGTCGCAGCCGGGACTGGACACGACCCCCGACCGGTTCCTCTGTTATTACGATTCGAGGATTAATCAGCTCGGAGAACCTACCGTATACGTCGATTTCATTCAGTTCTTCACCGAAGAAGGGCCGCGTGTGGATATGTACATCGAAGTTCCGCATTCGAATCTTTATTTTGCGGCAAGCGAGGCACAGGAGCTCGATACCGAATACACCATCGGCATTTCACTGAACGATCCATCGGGTCAGGTAGTTGAGACGCGGGAACTGTTGAGAAATATTTCGACATCCCGCGATCTTATATCACGTTATGCGGCAAGCGATAAGACAATGCAATCATTTCTCCTTGCACCGGGAGAATATCGCGCCGTTATCACGATCCTCGATCACTCGGTCGGAAACCGGACGCAGGTGCGTGAACGCATCAATGTGTTTCCGTTGGATCCGGGCGATGTGACGCTCAGCGATATTCTGTTAATCCGCTCGATTCGTCAGGAAGGGGGCAGACGCGTTATAACACCGATGTTATCCGAACGGGTACTCTCACTTACCGAACCCTTTACAATTTTTTCCGAATTATACAGCGCCGGTGCGAAACCCCGCGCCAGTCTCCGGTACGGCCTCGTCAGAACGCGGTACAACAACGATTTTGTGATCGACAATCCTTTCTCCTACCGGGTACAGCGACCTTACCACCGCACCGGGATATATGTAGAGAACAGTGATACGGTCGTCATTCGCGATACGACCATCGCACTGAAGCCAGGAACCAATCAAGTGTTTCTGCCATTCGACGAAGTGGTGCCGAAGGGAACATACGAAGTTTTTCTCTTCGAGATCGATACGGCAGGGACGGGTCCGGCGCAGAGAGTCGCCTCAACCGGGTTCTCCATACATACCCTGGATTTTCCTCACATGACGGATATCGATCAACAGATCGACGCATTGAATTACATTGCTACGACGCGGGAACTGCAGCACCTCCGCAGCGGGGAAACCGTCGGCGAACGGCGGAAGCGTCTCCATGACTACTGGCAAAATGTCGGCGCATGGAAAATGAGCGATTACTACGAACGCGTCCGCGCGGCGAATGAGCTTTTCACCACCAATGTCGAAGGATGGAAGACGCCGATGGGAATGGTGTTCACGGTACTCGGCGAACCCCATATCGTAGAGTGCCGGATCGGCGTCGAGAGAATGGAGATCTGGACGTATTATCTGCAAAGCGGCGGGATGGAGTTTACCTTTGTACGCGAGCGAGGTTCGGACCCCGGCGATCCCGAAGCATATTACTGGATTTCCGGAATCCGCGGCGGTTATTCCGCCTGGCTGAGTGCGGTTAATAGGTGGCGGTAAACCCGACGTATTCAATTTCGTACAAATCCGACCGGCAGTATTCCGTTATCCCGCGATATCCCGCCAGTTCAAATCTATCCCCATGTCCGTAAATTGAATTACGCGTTAAAAAATGTTAAATTGTGAAGTTTAGTCCGAGATTGGGGGGCAGACCCTTGCTTGTTATCATCAACGAAACTGAAAGGAAGTAGAAAGTTATGTCGACAATCATTACCGATGTACACGCACGGGAAGTCCTCGATTCGCGCGGAAATCCGACCGTAGAGGTCGACGTGGTTCTCGAGAACGGAGTCGTGGGCCGTGCGATCGTTCCGAGCGGGGCCTCGACCGGAGAGAATGAGGCAGTTGAACTCCGTGACGGCGATAAAAACCGATATCTTGGAAAAGGCGTTCTTAAAGCCGTCGAAAACGTTAATTCGACGATCGCCGACGAGGTCACCGGATTCGACGCGCTCGATCAGGCCGGACTCGATAATGTCATGATCGAATTGGACGGCACGCCTAACAAGGGAAAGATCGGTGCGAATGCGATCCTCGGCGTATCCATGGCGGCTGCCCATGCCGCCGCGGCGAGCCTGGATCTGCCGCTCTACAGATATCTCGGAGGCATCAACGCACGCGTGCTCCCCACCCCGATGATGAATATCCTCAACGGAGGAAAACACGCCGATAATAACGTAGACCTCCAGGAGTTTATGATCATACCGGGAAACGCTCCTACGTTTGCGGAGGGCTTGCGAATGGGAACCGAAGTTTTCCATTCGTTGAAGAAGGTTCTCTCCAAGAAAGGTTACAATACGGCCGTCGGCGATGAGGGCGGTTTCGCTCCCAACCTGAAATCGAACGAAGAAGCGGTCGAGGTTATTCTCGAAGCGATCCAGCAGGCGAACTATAAATCGGGCGAGGATATCATGCTCGCGCTCGATCCCGCCGCAAGCGAATTTTTCGATAACGGAGCCTACGTCTTCCACAAGTCGGACGGTTCGAAGAAGACACCGGATGAGATGGTGAAATTCTGGGAATCCTGGGTCAAGCAGTACCCGATCATCTCGATAGAGGACGGCATGGCAGAGAACGACTGGGAGGGATGGAAAGCCCTGACAGCCGCGGTGGGGGATAAGATACAGCTCGTCGGCGACGATCTCTTCGTGACGAATACGAAATTCCTTGCCCGGGGTATCCGGGAAAAAGCCGGAAACGCGATACTTATCAAGGTTAATCAGATCGGCACGCTCACCGAAACGTTCGAGGCGATCGAAATGGCAAAACGGGCAGGCTTCACGGTCGTCATCAGCCACCGTTCCGGCGAAACGGAGGATGCGACGATCGCTGATATCGCCGTGGCCACCAATGCCGGACAGATAAAGACCGGCTCCGCCAGCCGCACCGACCGCATTGCAAAATACAATCAGCTGCTTCGCATCGAAGAGGAACTCGATGCGATCGGCATCTATCAGGGTTTCGGATCGATTCACGGCTAACCCTGCGAACAATCATTCACCACTGCATGGGACACGGCCCGCTCATGGGGTCGTGTCCTTTTAATACGCACACTCCATTTCCTTCACGACGACAGGATTGAGCTATGACCCTGACATTGCCGGTGCAATTCGGGACCGACGGCTGGCGCGGCATCATCGCCGACGACTTTACCTTTAAAAACCTCTTCAAGGTAGCGGACGCCGCTGCGCGGTATTTCAAGCGCCATAAGAAGATCCGCAACGGCGTGATCATCGGCTACGATGCACGGTTTATGTCCGGCGACTTTGCGGCGTTCACGGCCGAAGTTCTCGCCAACCGGGGTATCAGGGTACTGCTGGCGGATGCGATCGTCACGACCCCGATGGTTTCGCTCGCGGTGAAAACACGGCGGGCCGCCGGGGGCGTCGTCATCACCGCGAGCCATAATCCGCCGCGCTACAACGGCTTCAAGCTTAAAGAGGAGTACGGCGGATCGGCGCATCCGGAGATGATCGCCCGCCTTGAAAAACATGTGCGGGACGTCTTCCGTTTAAAGAAGCACTCCTACGGCAAAGGCTGGAAGCCTCTCGAGGAACTGCTTCACAAGGGATCGGTCAAGCTGGTGGATCTGGCGGGCGTCTACGCAGAGCATATCAGGGAGAGAATCGATCTCAATGCGATACGCTCGGCAGGCGTACGGATAGCGTTCGATGCAATGTACGGTGCGGGCGCAGGATTCATGAGCGGCTTTGTCGACAACGTCGACGAGCTGAGGAAACAGCATAATCCCTCATTTGGCGGAATTAATCCGGAACCGCTGGCTCAGAACCTCGGACCGCTCATCGACGCGATGAAATCAGGAGATTATCACATCGGTATAGCTACCGACGGCGACGCCGACCGTCTCGGTGTCGTGGATGAAAAAGGAAATTTCGTCGATTCTCACAGAATCTTCGCCCTCCTGGTAACCTACCTGTATGAAGAGAAAGGACTGCGCGGAGAAGTCGTTAAATCATTCTCGGTGACCGAGCTTATCGATAAGATCTGCAAGGATTACGGAATCAAATGCCACATCACACCGATAGGCTTTAAATATATCTGTAGACTCATGACCGAACGCGATATCCTGGTCGGGGGGGAGGAGAGCGGCGGGATCGGTGTGAAAGGTCACATCCCCGAGCGGGACGGCATCTATAACGGTCTTCTGCTTGCAGAAATGATCGCACGGCGGGGACGTTCGATCGGAGAGCTCGTCGACGAGATCATGGGGGAATACGGCTATCACTATTTCAACAGAATCGATCTGCGGCTTACGGCAAAGGAACAGGAACGAAAGATGAAGTTCTTCCGGAAAGGGATAGACAACGTGGCCGGATTTCCCGTACTGAAGCGCGAGGGCCTGGATGGGTATAAAATGTACGTGGACGACGGCTGGCTGCTCGTCCGTGCATCGGGGACCGAACCGCTCATCCGGTTCTACGCCGAGGCCGAAACACCCGAAAAGGTGGATACGCTGCTCAGGTACGCTACGTCCGTCTGACCGGCTCCGGAGTCCGTCGACCGGACGCTTACACACAATATTGGTTCGATTCGGATGATCGTACTGCGCAATATAGGAAAACAATTCGGTGATGATGTTCTTTTCAGCGACGTCGATCTGAACATCGGCGTGCGGAACCGGATCGGTCTCGTCGGACCGAACGGCGCGGGAAAGACCACGCTGTTGAAAATCATCAACGGAGATGTCGAGCCGGATTCCGGATCCGTCGAGCGAGCAAAATACGCCACCATAGGGTTTCTTCCGCAGGAAGTTTTCCGTCTCAAAGGAAAATCACTGATCGACGAGGTAGCGACCGCGTTCGGGGATATCGTCGAAGCCGAGGAAGCTCTGGAAAAAATCAGGACAGAGCTGCAGCGCGGCGATCTCGAAGAAGAAGTCAGGAACGAGCTCATCGACCGCATGGGAGCGTTGCAGCATCACCTCGAGAATTCCGACGCCTTCAGGATGAGATCGGCTATCGAGAAAATCCTCTCGGGACTCGGCTTCCGCAAGGAACAGTTCGGGATGAAGACGGAACAATTCAGCGGCGGATGGCAGATGCGGATCGAACTTGCAAAGCTCCTGCTCAAACAGCCCTCTCTCCTTCTGCTTGATGAGCCTACCAACCATCTCGATCTCGATTCTCTCCGATGGCTCGAATCGTATCTGAAAAGCTACGAAGGGAGTCTCATCGTAGTCTCCCACGACCGCGCGTTTCTCGATACGATAACCCGACACATCTGGGAAGTTACAAGAGGACGTACGACAACATACACCGGTAATTACTCCTCCTATCTCCGCGAGCGGCAGCAACGCCGGGAGTTGCTCGAATCAGCTTATGTCAATCAGCAGAAACAGCTCCGCCAAACCGAACGGTTCATCGAGCGGTTCAGATACAAGGCGAGCAAAGCGAGACAGGTGCAGAGCCGGATCAAACAATTGGAACGCGTCGAACGGATCGAGATCGAGGACGAAGAGGGAGGGATCTCTTTCAGGTTTCCCGCTCCTCCGCGGAGCGGTTCGGCGGTCATCGGCCTCCGGGGTGTGTCGAAAGCATACGGCTCTACCGAGGTGTTCAGGAATCTTGATTTCAGCGTCGAACGGGGGGACAGGATAGCATTTGTCGGCACAAATGGCGCGGGCAAATCCACCCTTGCAAAGATTCTTGCCGGAGTGGAACCGGCCAACGATGGGGAGCGAATCGTCGGGTATAACGTTGTAACCGCATACTTTGCACAAAATCAGGCAGATGAACTGAATACATCGGCAACCGTCCTGGAGACCGTCGAATCGGCTGCAGGAGGAGAGATGCGAAAATATGCACGGTCGCTGCTCGGTTGTTTTCTCTTCAGCGGTGACGACGTCTTCAAATCGGTAGGCGTGCTATCGGGCGGTGAAAAGAGCCGGCTGGCGCTGGCCAAGATGCTTGTTGCCCCCGCCAATTTCCTTATACTCGACGAACCGACCAATCACCTCGACATACGCTCGAAAGAAGTTTTGAGAAAATCGCTTGCGGATTACGAGGGGACCTACATCATCGTATCGCACGACCGGGCGTTTCTGGAGGGGATCGTCGATAAAGTCGTCGCGTTTACGCACGGCGGACGGATCAGGGTGTATCCCGGATCGGTGAACGAATATCTTTTAAAACAGGAGAGCGCACAGAATACCGATGCAGGTCAGATCCGTGAGAGTCCTCAGCGCGCTCAATCGGATAAGGAGAGAAAGAGACGGGAAGCCGAACTGCGGCAATCCAGATACCGGGAAACCAGATCGTTGGAGGAACGGCGCCGCAAAGTCGAGTCCGAGATCGAAAACGAAGAGAATATCTACAGGGACCTCGAGGAACGGCTTGCCGGCCCGGAGATGTACGGTAACCCTGCGCTCATTCAGGAAACGACCCGCACCTACAACGAAACGAAAACCCGGCTTGAAAGACTCTACGCCGAGTGGGCGGACATCTCGTCGAGCCTAGAGCGGATAAATATGAAATATAACGAGGAGTTCCGGAATATACCCGGGTGAGTCGATGCCTGAACGAATGAAGAAAGGCGAGGAAATCATCCTCCGCATAGAATCGATGGCGTTCGAAGGGAAAGCGATTGCGCGCAATAACGGGCTGGTCGTTTTTGTGCGCAACGCGGTGCCGGGGGATACCGTACGCGCCAGGATCACGGGCGTGAAGAGGCAATTCATCGAGGCCAGAACGCTCGAGGTTATATCGCCGTCGCCGCTCCGCGTTGAACCGCGATGTGCCTACGTCGGCGTATGCGGCGGTTGTAAGCTGCAGGAGGTGCGGTACGAAGCGCAGCTGGAATTCAAACAGCGGCACGTGAAGGATGCGTTCGAACGGATCGGCGGGATTGCCGGAATCTCAATCCCCCCGACGGTGGGCGCCGATGAAATCTTCTACTACCGGAATAAAATGGAATTCTCATTTTCCGATCAGCGCTGGCTGACCGCGGGTGAGATCGAGAGCGGAGAGGAATTCAGCCGGGATTTCGCGCTCGGATTGCACGTCGCCGGCCGGTTCGACAAGGTCGTCGATATCGGAAGATGTTTTTTACAGTCTGAGATAAGCAATCGGATACTCGCTTCGGTACGGGAATTTGCCAGAGAGAGACGATTGATGCCATACTCAACCGCGCGCCATGAAGGATTCCTCAGATTTCTGGTCGTCAGACAGAGTGCGGCGACCGGCGAAATACTCGTCGATATCGTTACCCATGCACACCGGCCCGGGATCCTCGGGGAGATGACCGGGCGATTGACCGGTGATGTCCCTGAAGTGACGACAGTTGTGAATACCGTCAATTCGAAGAAGGCGCAGGTCGCGACGGGAGAGCAGACGCATATCTGTTTCGGGGACGGGACAATCACCGACCGTATCGGAGGATACAGTTTCCGGATTTCCGCCGGATCCTTCTTTCAAACCAATACCCGGCAAACCGAACGGCTCTACTCGATCGTCGGCCGTTTCGCCGACCTGTCGAAGGAAGACATAGTTCTCGACCTCTACTGCGGCACGGGTACGATCGGCATAACACTATCCGGATCGGTGAGGAAGGTATACGGAATCGAAACGCACCCCGGAGCCATCGAGGACGCTGCGGCCAACGCGGCGTTAAACGGCGTGCGAAATGCGGAATTCATATGTGGAGACGTACTAGAAAAGATCCGCAGTCGAACCGAATGGTTGACGTCCGATCCGACTCTGATTGTTCTCGATCCCCCCAGGAGCGGTCTGCATCCGAAGGCGGTAACTGAAATCGCCGCAATGCGGGTTCCGAAGATAGTCTATGTCAGCTGCAATCCTGCTACGCAGGCGAGGGATTTGGCGGGATTTACCGGCGCGGGATACACGATCGAAGGCGTCCAGCCGGTCGATATGTTTCCGCATACATATCACATCGAGAACGTCGTCCGGTTAACGATGAAAGATATGGATTGAGGGACTCGTATAGCTTGGTATCGGTTTTGGAAGACGATTCGCCGTGGGGTCAACTTTTCCGGGCGATGACGATGAAGACGACTCCGAAGGTGAGCGGCCTGACCGTATCGATCTCGAAACCCGCCGAACTAATCTCGTCCGCGAAGAGAGGGACGTCGGGAAAATCCTTAATCGAATGCGGCAGATAGCGGTATGCCTCCGAGCTTCCCGAGATCAGACCGCCGACCATCGGTATGATCTGTGTCGAGTACCATTTATACAGCTTACCCCTGACGCCGGTCGGTTTGGGAAAGAATTCGAGGACGGCGAGTCTTCCGCCCGGTTTTATAATTCTCCGGATTTCCCGTACCGCGGCCGACCGGGGGCGCATGTTCCGGATACCGAATCCGATCGTAACGACATCAAAGGTATCGGATTTAAACGGCAGGGCGAATGCATCGCCCCGGACCAACCGGGAGGGGATGCTTTTTTTTTCGAGTTTTCGCCGTGCATACGTCAGCATATGGGCGGAGCGGTCACAGCCGATGCCCGTGATGCTGTTTCTTGAGAGGAATTCCGTCAGGATATCTCCGCTCCCCGTAGCAAGGTCGAGCAGCATGGCGCCGCGCCGGATGCCGAGAGCGGCGTAGAGCTTTCGCCGCCAGCGGACGTCGGCGCCGAAGCTGAGGAGACGGTTGAGCAGGTCGTACCGATGAGCGATCGAATCGAACATCGTTTCAACGGTCCGGCGGTCGTCCTGGTGAGATTCCTGATTTTGCATTCGGATAAGATAGACAGATGTATTCTGAAAGACAAATACCCAATATTCGTAGATATTTTGCGATATAAAGAGCTTGTCACAATTAGTGAGAATGAGCATTGAAATTTTACTAATTATATTCTACCTTGACCTTGTAGCCCTTCCGGCCATTGATGTCCTATGGTTTATGCAGACGCTTCTATGAAAATATTGTTGTCCGCGGTTATACTGTTTTGCCTGACGATTACGCTATCCGCAGAGTCCCCGAACAAAACACTTACTGCCCATCGTATAACGTCGGTCATTGCGATACACGGCCGCCTCAGCGAAGCCTCCTGGTCGTTAGCCGAACCCCGATCCGATTTTCTTCAGTATGACCCGGATGAGGGAAGCCAGCCGTCCGAGTGCTCCGCTGTTCTGCTGCTGTACGACGATCACGCGCTTTACGTCGGCGCGATTTTATACGACGCCGATTCCGATCTGGTGAAAGGGCAGCTGTCGCGCCGCGACCGGTACACCCACGCAGACCGGTTCGAGGTGCTCATCGACAGCAACCGCGATCTTCAGACGGCCTATCATTTCGCTGTCAACGTCTCGAACGTACAACAGGACGGAATTTACAGTCATGACGGTGCCCGGTACGATCTCTCCTGGGACGCCGTATGGGAGTCTGCGACGGTGCGGCTCGAGCGGGGCTGGAGCATCGAGATGCGGATTCCGTTTACGATTCTGCGGTTCGATCGTGCAGAAGGAGAACACCGGTGGGGCGTCAACTTCAGACGATTCATTGCACGAAAGAACGAGGAGATACACTGGATCATGGTGCCGCGCACGGAGAACGGGATGGTGTCGTGGTTCGGAGAGATCCACGGCATCCGGAATATCGCGGTCCCGCTGTATTTCGAAATTCTGCCTTATGCGGTTTCGCACGGCCGTCGCCGTTCTGCCTCCCTCCCGCAGGTTTCGGAGAAAGATGTTCTGCTTGATGTCGGTATCGATATGAAGCTGGGTCTGGCGAGCAACACCACGCTCGACGTCGCCATCAATCCCGACTTCGGCCAGGTGGAGATAGACCAGGCGATCATCAACTTAACCGCGTTCGAAACATTTTACCCTGAGAAGCGACCCTTCTTTCTCGAAGGCGCGGATCTGTTCAGGTTCGGATCCACCTACGACGGGAGGGATTTGCGTCTCTTTTACTCCCGCCGGATCGGCCGTCGTCCCCCGCGGCCGGTTCTCAATCCCGGCGAACAGTTCATCGAATTACCGCAGATTACGAGACTTCTTGGAGCGGCGAAACTCACATCACGGACACAGAGCGGTTTATCGGTCGGAGCGCTCGCCGCCGTGACCGATCGTGAGGATGCATTGATCAATACGCCCACGGGGGACCGCCGGGAGGAGTTGATCCAGCCGAGGGGGGGGTTCAATGCGCTCCGGTTAAAACAGGAAATATCGGGAAATTCCGCTCTGGGCATTATGTTTACCAACGTCTCGCAGGATGGTTCGCGCCCCGCACACTCGGGCGGGATCGATTGGAATCTGAGATTATTCAATAATTCATACGTGCTCGATGGTTTCATTGCCGGCGCGAGGAACGATGTGCAAGGGACGACGCGCGATGGATCCGCTGGGCGGCTCTATATCGCGCGCCCGAGCGGCAAGAACTGGCTGGGAAGCCTGAACTATGAATTTTATTCGCCCGGGTTCGATATTAACGATGGAGGGTACAATCGGAGGGCGGATTACCGGGTCGGTTGGGCTGATATCTATTTTAAGAACGACTTTGCGGCTGCACCGATCAGACGTTACAGGATCCGTCTGGCAGGCGAAGCACAGTGGAATTTCGCCGGATACAATATTAAGAAGGACTCGCAGTTCAGCGTCTATAGCCTCTTTACGAATTTCTACTCGAGTTCGCTCTCATACCAGTACAACTGGTCGTCGTACGACGATCTCGAAACGAGGGGGAGAGGTCTCTATAAACGTCCGCAATTTCATACGGTCGACGGATGGCTGTCAACCGATCTCCGGCGGCGAATCATTGCATATCCCATCTTCAGCTTTCATTGGAATGACCGGGGTTGGACGGAGTACTATCTGAAACTCGATTTTGACATGCATCCCACTTCCTACATCGAACTCAGCCCGGCAGTCGGTTTATTCAGAAGTAAAAAGTATGAGGCATGGATAACAAATACCATTGATGAGGATCTCGGTCCGATCAGTCTGTTCGGCGATCGGGACGTGGACCAGCTGGAATTTTCCCTGCGAGGTATATTCACCCTCCAGACCAATTTATCTATCCAGTTCTTCACACAGGTTCTACTCTCCCGCGTATGGTACGCCTCACACCGGAGGCTGGTATCGCCCGATACATTCGTACCCTATGCCGGATTCGATCCGGCCAATTTGAATTTCTTTAATCCCGACTTCAATTATCAAAGCTTCAACGCGAATATAGTTCTCAGATGGGAATATACACGGGGAAGTACGATCTATCTGGTCTGGACGCAGGAGCGGAACGATCTGCATTCGAGGGTTCATCAGCCGTTCCAGGATACGCTCAGAGATACTTTCCGTACTCCTATGGATAATGTTATTCTGATCAAGTTTACCTACTGGTTCAGTGTCTGATTCAATCGCGAGACACCAGAACGATCCGGCAGACATCCTGTCTACCGGATTGATCCTTTCATGCCTGCACCTCCCGGCTGCTATGATCCGGACGTTAGTGTTTCCCTGTATTATCCTTCTTCTTGTTTCTCTGCAAACGTCGGCGATGGTATCCGGCGATGCCGTTACCGGCCGCGTACTCGATGCAGCTACGGGACGTCCGGTCACCGGAGCGAACGTGGTACTGCTCCGGAACCGGAGGGGGGATGTTTCCGACAGGTTCGGCTTTTTCCGCTTCGAGAACCTGCCTATACCGCTCGATACCCTGCGCGTCACTCACATCGGATACGCTGCTTATGAACTGAGGATCGATGTCTCTGAAATCGACGATACCATCGCGGTCAGACTGGTTGCGATGCCGATTCTTATGAGCGACGTGGTTATCACGGCCTCGAGGTTGCCGTACGAACTTCGCTCGATCGCTGCGGCGGTCGATGTCGTCGACGCTTCCGATATGGCCGGTACGCGGCGGCATTATATGGAAGATGCGCTCAGATACATACCCGGTGTGTTTGTGCAATCCCGTCCCAATCAGGACGAGGCGCGCATAACGATGCGGGGATCGGGAATCCGCACCAACTGGGGCGTCCGTGGCATGCATGTGCTGATCAACGGATTTCCGCTGACCGACGCCGACGGGTTGACCGATATAGATGCAATCGATCTTGCAATTGCTTCCCGGATAGAAGTGCTCCGGGGCCCGGCATCGTCGATATACGGAACCGGATCCGCAGGCGGCGTTCTGAATTTCATAACGGCGGTTTCCCCCCTCTCTCACACCGCAATGGGTTATGCCGGCGCGGGCGGTTACGGATTCAGACGATACGGTATTTCGGCAAGCGGCACAGGCGATGGGTATACGTACCTGGCGAGCGCCTCGTATCATGGGAAGAAAGGATACCGGGAACAGAGCGGGGGAGTATCAAGAAGAGTATTCGGCACGTTCAATTTTTCGCCGGACAACCGGTCCGATCTGCGGCTGCTTGCGTTCTGGCGATCGATCGCGTTCGATCTTCCCGGGAGTCTGACCAGGAGCGAGTTCGAAACGGACGCCCGCCGGGCAAACGAAACCGCCTTAGCGGACAGGTGGAGGAAGGAGAAGACCCGTTCACGCGTCGGCGCGGGATACACGCGCCGTCTCGGACGCCACTTCGATCTTTCCTTCTCGGGATATTACGGGGAACATACGACCCCCTATCATCCGATTTTTATGGTGCTGGAGGAAGATTTCATAACCGCCGGTGGAGATCTGCGTGTCGGCGGTTCTTTTCCGGAATCCGGCCACCGGTTTACCGTGGGAGTGAATCGGGAGACCGTCGGCGGTGGGGCGCGCTACTATGAAAATATCGGCGGTGTTCGCGGAACGCTGGGCAGGAACGAACGCATCCGCGTGACGAGAACCGGTATCTATGCACAGTACGACCTTGAGCCGCGTGATGGGATTCTCATTGCGGCCGGACTCAGAGCCGATGGTATAGATACGGAGTTTCGCGATCTTATCGGAGACGGTTCCTTCTCCACCCGTACCGACGGATGGAGCGGCTCGATCGGCTCAACTTTTCGATTAAGGCCGCGGCTCAGTATCTACCTCTCAGGCGGTTTCGGCTACGAACCTCCGGCGATCACCGAGATCCGCGGTGCGGATTTTACACTCCGGCCTATCCGAATTGTGAACCTTGAAGCGGGGTTCCGCTACCTTACGCCGGTCTTCCGGTTCTCGGTCTCGCTCTTCGGCATGATGCAGCGCAACGACATTATACCGTACACCGAGGGATTTCAGACGAAGTACCGGAACGCCGATGGAACGATGCATCGGGGTATGGAGGTCTCTCTGAAAGGATCTCCGTTTGAATCGGTCGTAACGGAATTTGCATATACACTCTCCGATTTCGCCTTTACACGGGACGAATTATATAAGGGGAACGCAGTGCCGGGAATTCCACCGCACCGTGCAGCGTTGCGTGTCGTGTATCGTTGTCATTGCGGATTCTTTGGAGGCGCAGGAGGCGAATGGAACGACGATTATTACCTGAACGATGCGAATACTGACAGCCACCGGTCGTACCGGCTCTTCAATGTGTTTGCAGGATGGGAGCGGGGGAAGATATCGGTCGAATCGTCGGTCGAAAACCTTTTGGGTGAGGTATATGCAGCCTATGTCCGGATCAACGAATCCAACCTGAGGTACTTCGAGCCGGGCGACGGGAGAAGTCTGCAGATCCGGCTTCGGGTACAATACTGACCGGAAGCTTGCCGCTCCGGGAGAGCTTTATCTCGGCGAATATTCGGGTTCGATGCGGAAGGGAACCCGTTCGGCGGGAGCATCTTTCATCCAGAGCTTTTCATCGAAAACTGTCCTGAACGTATAATCCGGCGAGGATGCCTTCCTGTACGCTTCTTCATACGCGATCATATCGATCGTCTCCCAGGGACAATACTTTGCGCACAACTTGCATCCGATGCAGATATCGAGATCGATCTCGACGAGTTTCTTTCGTTCGAGCTGATCGTCGCCGGGAACGACGTAAATGCAGTCCACCGGACAGAACTCGATGCACACTTCACAACCCGTGCAGCCGTGTTGATCGATGACCGCGATATCCCGCGGCTTCTTTTTCATGGGCCGAAGTTTTTCGCTTTCGTGATCGAGCGGCGGTAAATTTGTTTCCGACATGCAAACCTCCCGGTCTAACTGGTGATGATGTAAGGTGGGGCTGGGGGCAAATACCCCGACCCGACTCGTACCCCGAGCGCACCGCTTGCCCTGGAGAAAAACGAGCTCTGTTGTACTTGTCCGCCGAATCCCGTATGGATCGGCGCTGTTCGGCGTCACGGTCGGGAGTATGCGCGATATCTCCTGCACCCTCTCCGTTCCCCGCAACGAACCCTGCATGCCGTAAAGTAATTACTTTACGAGACTAAATCAAATAATGCTCATCGGTGGATTCGGCGATGCACTCGATGAGGAGATCGATCTCATCCACTGTATTGTAAAAGTGCGGGGCGACACGAACGTATCTATTCCGGACGGCGGCCCTGATTTTTCGCTCGGCAAATATCCGCATCAGCCGGTCGGTATCCGATGCTGAGAATGAAACAATACCTCCGCGTTCTCTGCAGAATCTGCCGAGTTCAATGAGATCCGAATTATAACCGGTGAGATATTGCACATGGCTCACCGATATCAGCCTGGTGCGCGGACCGGTTCTGCCGGCAATAAAATCGAGCGGCAAAGTATTTTCAACGGGATCAACGATATCGATCATCACACCTTTGCGCTCCAGATTCATGAAGGGAAAGACGTTCGAAGGAAACTCCATGCAATTGAGGAGAATGCGATCACCCGGTTTCCAATCGAGAACGGATGCGAGAATATTCAGACCATTGGAGGTATTTTCCACGAAAGCTATGCGATCGGGCGTGGTGTGGATGAGTCGCGCGGAGCGGGTCCGGTATATCATCTTCAGAAGAAAATCGCTGCTATTAGGCTTGCCGAGCACTCTTTCGGTAAGCTATTCGAAAACCGCACCGGTGACGTACCTGGGGAGGGGTCCCATCGCGGCATGATTAAGATAACGGATTCCCGATTCAATGTGGGGGAAAAGGCTTCGATATGGTTCCGGATCGAAAGCTTGCATATGTTTAACCGGTAATGCGGGTATTTCTAGAGTAACCGATCGATTTCGTTTTCAGCAGAAATTTTCTATAAATTACGCCTTATAGAACCACGTAGCAAACGGCCGCACAGCATGCTGAGAATTTCGTTTTATTGACATTTGATGACATTTTGACTATCTTTTATATCGTTTTGAGCTGAAAACCCCTATACCCCTTTTATACCCAGATTTATATATAGTAGAGAATGCCTGAGAAACGGGAGCTTACGCGAAAAATTTCAAAACGGTATACAATGCTCGTTATGCCGGAAGGCGAATCAGGCCGCTCCCATTCTTACAGATTCACGCCATTTGGAATTATTTTCACATCAGCAGCGGTATTAGCATCCCTTATCATCATTATTCTGGTTGTTCTGATATATACTCCCGTAGGTGTATATATTTCAATCCCGAATCCCGAACTTGAAAGACGCTATCTCGCGGAATTATTCGCGGTGCAGGAAAAACTGAATTCCGTCTCCAACGATGTGGCGTTTATGCGGGAGTACAATTTTCAACTTCGAAGAGCTCTCGGGGAAAATGTCGGCAGTCGGGATACGGTTACCTCATTGGTTCCGATCTCCCCTCCGCAGCGGGCGGATAGAGGAGAAGTCCGGGAGTCAGACCGCCAGCCGGCCGAAATGTACCGGCAGGAAGCTGAGGGATTGACTCGCCTGGGAGACCCGGTACGTATGACCACCTCGCCGGAACCATCGTTCAGACCGACCCTGCCCATACGTCTTCCAGCCGACGGATATGTGACGCGCCGGTTCGATATCGACCGGGCTCACTTCGGCATGGATATCGCGGGCAAGGTGAATACTCCTATCGGGGCCGCGGCTGACGGCACGGTAATTTTTTCGAACTGGACATTTGAAGACGGCAACATGGTCATCCTCTCGCATGGCGGCGGTTATTTCTCCGTCTATAAGCATAACCAGGCGAATCTCATACAGCCGGGCGCATACGTCCGGAGAGGTGAGACCATTGCGCTGCTCGGCGATACGGGCAAACAGAGTTACGGACCTCATCTGCACTTTGAGCTGTGGAAAGACGGCGTACCACTCGATCCGTCATTCTATCTTTTCGATGTTAGGGAAATTTTATAAGGAGACCCGTCATTGGCAAAGATCGACAACATCAAGGATTTAAATCTTATCGGTGTGGGCACTACGCTTGAGGGGAAATTAAAGAGCAACGGGAGTGTGAGGATCGACGGCAAACTTATCGGAGAAGTGCAGGCGAATGGAAATCTTTTTATCGGTGAATCAGGAGAGATAGACGGGACGCTCGGCGCAAAGAACGTGACGGTTGGGGGGAAGGTGAAGGGGAATATCAGCGCTACCGAAAAGCTGGTTTTTGAAGCCAAGTGCGTCGTACGGGGGGAGATAAAAGCATCCAAGCTTGTAATCGATGAAGGAGCCTTGTTCGACGGCAAATGTACCATGGCCGAATCCAAACCGGCTCCGGAAAATCGCAAAACCGAATAGGTGAACTTATGAGCGGGCAGGATCGCGATAAGTCGCGCCCGCAATACACTCAACTGGCCGAATCATACCGGGAGGTAGCTCCTTATCTCGGGCTCGGCCTGCAATTGGCGTTATCAATTCTCATCTTTCTTTTCATCGGACGATGGGTCGACGGAAAACTGGGAACTTCACCATGGTTTATGCTGATCGGTGCGTTCATCGGCGGCACAGGAGGTATGATCGCTTTTATCCGGACGGTTCTCAAACTCGAGAAGAAAACGAAAGCTGAAGAAAAAAAAGATCCGGAGTGAAGTTCGATATGCGGTTTCTCGCAAAGGTCCTGCTCACGACAGCCGTCCTATGCCTCGCAGCTATTTACCCGGTGCTGAAGTACGGAAGCCCGGAGATGTATCCGGGACTCGCCGCGGGTGTCGTTCTGAGTCTCCTGAACTTTTTGATCGGCTACTTCTCGGTCGAATACGCATTCGAGAAACCGGACGAGACGTTTTTAAAAGTTGTACTCGGGGGAATGGCGGCCAGGTTATTGGCGACTGCCGGTGCGGTGTTCGTATTGATCTTCCTGCTTGATTTCCATGTCGTGAGTCTCGTCTCTTCGCTGTTCTTTTTCTATACTCTCTTTTTGATTTTTGAGATTATGCACTATAATAAAAAAGCGGTCGTAAAAAGACAGACTTCGGCATCGGGTCGGAGCATATCCTGATGACGGATACACTGACATCCGGTTCGACCATCGCGGCCGCCGCTGCGGACACGCTGCACGCCGCCGCATCCGACAACTGGGTAATCAATTACGTAAAAGATGCACCGTATGTCGAATTGAAGCTGATCGGGAAATTCTACCTTCCTCAGATCCCCCCCTTCGAGTTGTTCGGTTTGACGATTAACATGTCTCCCACAAAATATGTTTTTTATATGTGGGTCGCAGCCTTCCTCATTATCATCGGCACAACGCTTGCCGCACGGAGCTACAGGAAATCTCCCGTCCCGAGCAGATTTGCAAACTTTTTAGAGGTTTTCATCATATTCGTGAGGGACGAGATCGCGTATCCGAACATCGGGCATGCTGCGGGAAAATATATGCCGTACCTGCTCACCACATTCTTCTTCATCATGACGTGTAATTTACTCGGATTGGTGCCATGGGGGGTGAGTTCCACAGAGAATATCAATGTAACGGCCGGACTGGCGCTCGGATCGTTCTTCATGATACAATTCGCAGGCATGCGTCACAATGGAGCGTGGGGATATCTTCGCGGACTCGTGCCCCATGGGCTCCCGGTATGGCTGCTCCCTGTTATGATAATAGTGGAGATTCTCGGTCTGCTGACCAAACCGTTCGCGCTCACTATCCGTCTCTTCGCGAATATGACCGCGGGAAAAATTGTCATATTATCCCTGCTTGGACTCATCTTTTTGTTCCAGAGCTACGTGGCTTCGGTCATCCCCGTCGCCTTCACCTTGTTCATTTTGATACTCAAGCTCTTTATCAGCGTGCTCCAGGCATATATTTTCACGATGCTGACGGCGCTCTTCATCGGGATGGCAGTACACCAGGAGCATTAACTTTGCAATTCAAACACTCACGAACAGTATATATTCACTAAGGAGGATTTTCATGGACGCAATCGGATTTGCTTATCTTGCCGGCGGTTTCGGTGCGGCACTCTCGATTATCGGAGCCGCTTTCGGCATATCCAAAATCGCGGCGGCAACTATGGAAGCAAGCGGACGTCAACCTGAAGTCATGGGCGCACTCCGCACGTCGATGATTATTTCGGCAGCTCTCATCGAAGGCGTTACCCTGTTCGCCCTGGTTATATGCATTATCCTTGCCAATAAATGAAGCATATCGCACGCGATATACGTCTATATCCCAACAGATATGAGGCCGTTTCATGCTAGAACTAAATCCGGGTTTGATAATCTGGACGCTCATCACATTCGGATGTCTTGCGGTTCTGCTCAGGTTCACCGCCTGGAAACCGATCCTAAACGCGCTCGAGAAACGGGAGGAGAATATCCGATCCTCGCTTGAGAAAGCGGAGAAAGCAAAAGAGGATACCGTGCGGATTCTCGAAGAGAATAAAAAGAAGATGGAACAGGCGGAAGCCAAAATCCATCAAGCCTTAAAGGAAGGGAGAGAGCTCGTTGAGAAGATGCGGCAGGAACTCGTTGAGAAGGCGCAGCAGGAATCCCGCCAGATGATCGAGCAGGCGCGCCAGCAGATCGAACGGGAGAAACAGCAGGCTCTTCTGGAGCTGAGGCGGGAAGTCGCTTCGCTGGCTGTGCAGGCTGCCGGCATTATCCTCGATGAACAGCTCGACGTCAAAAAGCATAAAAAGATCATCGATAAATTCATCGACGATCTCCCAGCAAATTAACGATCGGAATTATGGCACATTATCGAATTTCCCGACGGTACGCGCGCGCGCTATTAACGCTGGCCGATGAGCAGGGGCTCCTCTCCGAGGTGAACGCCGACCTGGAGATGATCGCCGGTACGATCCGGAAATCCCGTGAACTCGAGCTCTTCCTCGCCAGTCCGATCATCCACAAAGATAAAAAACAGCAATCCCTTCAAGCGATCTTCGGCAAGAGAGTAAAACCGCTGACGCTCAACTTTCTCCGGCTGCTGGCGGCGAAGGGAAGGGAGCGGATACTCGCTTCGATCATTGAGCAATACCGGCGGCTCCTCGATGAGAAGCTGGGGATCGTTCGGGTCGAGATAGCATCGACCGTTAAGTTGGAGCAGAAGCAGGAGAAAAAGCTTATCGCCAAGCTCGAAGCCGTTACCTCGAAGAAAGTCGAGGCGCAATTTTCGCTCGATAAGAACCTCCGCGGCGGCTTCATCGCCCGCATCGGAGATACAGTCATCGATGCCAGCGTCAGGCGCCAGCTTGAACTGCTTATGCGGCGGTTCGTGGGAGACGGAAGCATCACGAATTAATCGTCCATGTATTTATAGAATAGACGTTTTTTTTTAAAAAGGATCCTTATGGCAGAAGTCAGACCCGATGAAGTTGCCGC
This sequence comes from uncultured Ignavibacteriales bacterium, assembly GCA_964495085.1. Taxonomy (GTDB): domain Bacteria; phylum Bacteroidota; class Ignavibacteria; order T3Sed10-11; family T3Sed10-11; genus CAZBUK01. The sequence continues at coordinate 1,428 of CAZBUK010000054.1, read as the reverse complement.
GATATTGCGCAAGCAAATTTCCGGATTCCAGCGGGAAGTCGATATCTATGACGTAGGTACGATTATTCAGGTCGGCGACGGTATAGCCCGCGCATTCGGGCTGTCGAACGTCATGGCGACGGAGCTGGTTGAATTTCCCAACGGTACATTCGGCATGGTCCTGAACCTGGAAGAGGACAACGTCGGAATGGTGCTGTTCGGCGAAGATACCGGAATCAAGGAAGGAGATTCCGTCAAGCGGACCGGGAGAGTTGCATCCATACCGGTCGGAGATGCAATGCTGGGACGGGTGATCAATCCGCTCGGACAACCACTCGACGGCCGGGGCACGATCGAAACAGATCAATTCCTTCCCATTGAACGAAAGGCACTCGGCGTTATTGCGCGGCAACCCGTCAAGGAGCCGGTCCAGACGGGTATTAAGGCGATCGACGGCATGATCCCAATAGGCCGCGGCCAGCGCGAGCTTATCATCGGCGACCGCCAGACCGGTAAAACGGCAATTGCCGTCGATACCATCATCAATCAGAAGGAAACCCATGGCGAGCGGGCAAAGAAGCAGGGTATAAAACCGATGTACTGTATTTACGTGGCGATCGGCCAGAAGGGATCGACCGTAGCCCAGGTGGTCAGCAAACTCGAGGAGCAGGGCGCCATGGGGTATACCACGGTTATCATCGCATCCGCAAACGATCCCTCGCCGCTCCAGTTCATCGCGCCGTATTCGGGAGCGACGCTCGGAGAATATTTCAGGGATAACGGCAGACACGCGCTCGTAATCTACGACGATCTCTCGAAGCATGCCCAGGCATACCGCCAGGTGTCTTTGCTGCTTCGCCGTCCGCCGGGCCGTGAGGCATACCCCGGCGACGTATTCTACCTTCACAGCCGCTTGCTTGAGCGCGCTGCAAAGTTGTCAGATGCACGCGGCGGTGGGTCGCTAACCTCATTGCCGATCATCGAGACGCAGGCCGGTGATATCTCGGCTTATATTCCGACGAACGTTATTTCGATCACCGACGGACAGATCTTCCTTGAATCTGACCTGTTCAACTCTGGAGTCCGGCCTGCTATCAACGTGGGTAATTCGGTTTCCCGTGTAGGTGGTTCTGCACAGATCAAGGCGATGAAGGCGGTTGCGGGTACGCTGCGTATCGACCTTGCCCAGTACCGCGAACTTGCGGCTTTCGCTCAGTTTGGTTCAGATCTTGATAAGGCGACCCAGTCACAACTCGAACGAGGTAAAAGGCTCACTGAGATCCTGAAACAGCCGCAGTATCAGCCGATGGCGCTCGACAAGCAGGTGATGAGCTTGTGGGCAGCAGGCAATGGTTTCCTGGACAAAGTGCCGGTCACAGCCGTCAAGCAGTGGGAAGCCGACATGCACGCCTATATGGACTCCAGCCACTCGGAGGTCGGGCAGGAGAT
>CAZBUK010000053.1:2750-25573 GCA_964495085.1 uncultured Ignavibacteriales bacterium | reverse complement strand
CATTCTCGCTGCATCAATTACTTTTAGAATATGTTCCTGCGGAACCGGATCGGATTTATATTTTCTTACAGAACGTCTTTGCTGAAAAGCGTCCCAGATACTTAAATCATTATTATTCCGACTTTCATTTGTGTTAAGTTCTTTAGAACTATTTAGATCTGTTTGAGGAAAAGTAGGTAAACAGAATGATATGCAGAAAAATAGAATCATCGATTTCATTTTATTTCCATTTTATTTTTAAACATTACAATTACTATTCATACCTTAAAAATCCCATCCCGCCTGAACAACGGTGGGATCTCGTTTATTCATATCTCAGGGCCTCAACCGGGTTTGCCGTTGCGGACCGGATTGCCTGAAAGCCGATTGTCAGCAGGGCAATAATATATACAATAAGGCCGGCTCCGGTAAAAAGCATCCAGCTTACCTCGGTACGATAGGCAAAATTTTCAAGCCACATATTTACAATGTAATAAGCGATAGGAATAGCAGCGACTGCCGCAATTACCATCCATTTAGAAAAATCTTTTATCAGCAGGCCGATTATATCGAAAACGGTAGCTCCGACAACCTTTCTAATACCGATTTCTTTTGTCCGGTATTGCGCAATCAAAGCGGTCAGTCCGAAAAGACCTATACAGGATATGAAGATTGCCGTAGCGCTGAAGTGTTGAAATAAACTTTTAATTCTTGCTTCATCATTGTACTGCCGCCGGAAATTATCGTCTAAAAATTCATATTGAAAAGGATAACCCGGTACAAACTCATTCCATGAATTATCGATGCTTGCGAGCGTGGAATTGATGTTTTCGGGATCAATGCGAATGAACATTGTATTGTGCGGCACATAATGGGTCAATGTCATCACCATCGGTACAATATCATTGTGCAGCGAATGGAAATGAAAATTCCTGACAATGCCGATTATTCTTCCCTCATTATTCCAAATTGAAAATAATTTTCCGACAGGTGATTCCAGCTTCATATAATTAATCGCCGCTTCATTGACGATGTAGTTGTTTGCATCGGTCGAGAAATCCTTAGAAAAGTTCCTGCCGTCTGTAATGTCTATTTCAAATGTATCGATGTACTCATGATCAACGGATACATAGTATATAAATTCGGCTCGATCGGGTCCCCGCCCCTCCCAGTATGCCGGATTGATACTACCTATGTTGTTGGGAGCGCCGGTGGCTGAAGTAACATTAAGTATTCCCGGATTCCGGAGTAAATGATGTTTCAATGCTTCGTAACTATTTCGAGCATCGTCATTCAGGGGTACTGTTATCACCTGCTCGCGATTGAAGCCCAGATTTTTGTTTTGAATATAACTGACTTGTTTTCCTATGGTCACTGTTATGACAATCAGTATTATCGAGACCGTAAATTGGACTATGACAAGCATCCGGCGGATCGGTGATTTTTTAAATCCTCCCGCAAATGAACCTTTCAAAATTTGAATAGGGCGGAAAGAAGCGAGTATGAATGCCGGATAACTCCCCGCTATTAAGGTCGTCAAAACGATAATGAGGACGGAACCAATAAGAATGCCGGAATTATGTATGTAATTCGGGCTTAGTTGCTTTTCGGCTATGGTATTGAAACCCGGTAGCAACATTTCTGCAAGGATGAGCGCCAATCCGAATGCAATTATCGCGATCAGGAGTGTTTCACCGAGGAACTGCGCAATTATATGGTTCCGGCCAGCTCCGACTACTTTGCGGACGCCGATCTCTTTTCCCCTTACCGATGCCTTCGCCGTTATCAGATTTATAAAATTAATGCAGGCAACAATTAACACAATGAAGGCAACGGCAGAAAAGACATATACGTATAAAATCGGACCGGTACCGTTCAATGAATATAAATGAATCCGGGAGACGGGCTGTAGATGACTCAAAATTATCCTGTCTGTCATCCCACTCCGGGTGTCATATTTATGTATTGTCCCGACAATTTTATTCCGCAGAAGATCCGGAGAGGCATTATTATTTAATAGAACGAATGAGGCGGTTTCCCATGACCATGAGTTCAGTCGCTCTTCTCCCAATATTGATATAGGGATGAGCATTTCGAATTCGAGTGAGGAATTCGTAGGGACATCTTTTAATATCCCGGTTACGACTAGATTAGTTTGATTATTTGCTGTAATTATTTTCCCGATGGGATTGACATCATTGAAATATTTGCTTGCCGTCTTTTCTGTAATCAGGACCGACTCCGGGGCTTTTAATACGGATGCGGGATCCCCTTCAATAAGAGGGAATGAAAACATTTCAAGAAAAACAGGATCGACAAATCCGACTGATTCATTGAATGCGCGGTCCTCATATTGTATCAAAACATTTTCTGCTCTGAATCGGGTGGCGTTCTCAATTTCGGGGAAATCGCGTTTCAAGATCGGAGCTATAGCCCAAGGGGTTGCCGCGGTCCATTTATCGTCATACTGCGTGACGACCCGGTAAAGCTGGTTGCTGTTTTCATGAAATCTGTCAAAACTCAACTCGTCCTGCACCCATAGCAGTATCAGCAAACAGCAGACCATACCGATGGCAAGTCCCGCAATACTGATAAACGAAAAACCCCGGTTTTTTAGTGTTGTGCGAAGAGCAACTTTCAAATAATTGAGTAACATAGACTATCCTGATGGGGTGTTGTTGAAGTTTTCGAAACCCGTTTACTCCACAACAGAGTGTTCTAGTACTCTTTTCTAGTTATTTTCAGATTTGCAAATGCACCATCGGAATAATTCCCTACCCAGAGACCTACCCACCCGCCGGTTCTATCCGACAACTCATTTACAACCAAACAAGGTTGGTCGGCATTGTTTACGAATACGCTTACCTTCGGCTTTTCCAAAACGATCCTTATATGAAAAAAAGAATCGGGATCGGGAACGGGGTTGACGGGATTCTCATATGCTTCGGGAAAAGTCTCACGCAACTTATGCCAGGTATATGTCGGATGAGAGATATATTGAACCGACCGTCCGGCACGTACGGGATCTTCGCTGTTAAAATTAAAAGGCCGAAAATAAACGGCATCGTATGTTTGCTCATCTACTCCGCGGAACGCAATACCGACAAAGCTTGAACCCTGCACATCTTTTCCCTTTATATCCGCTTCAATTGTGCCGTTCTTTAAGTTAAAACCTTTTAACCAGGCAATGCCATCTCCGGACTGTGAATTAAAAAATACAACTGTTTTATCTATGTCGCCGGACGAGTCTACAATACGGTTGGAAATAATCCAGACCTCCTCATTAACTATTTTTGCGAGGTCGGGAACGGTACTCTCATCTTGAGAATAAGAATACTCATTTATTAGAAATATAATCAGAGTAAGAACTATTGTTATTTTTATTTTTCTCATTTTATCATCGTTTCCAGTCTTATAGTGACTCGTTATGGAACGGCTACTATTCATATTTTAAAAACTCCGTCAGATTTCGAATCCGCGTCCGACACTTATTGTCATTATCTTCATGGGTTCCACCTCTTAGCAGAATATCCGCCGGTGTCGCCGATACTTATGATCCAATGGCAGATGTCGCCTGGGTTTTGAGAATATTCTCCGACACGATATGTCCGTCGAAAAGATGTACGATTCTGTGTGCATACTCCGCATACATCTGGGCATGGGTTACCATGATGACGGTCGTTCCGGCCTCGTTCAGTTCGGTCAGGAGCCGCATCACTTCGTCGCCGTGGGTAGAGTCGAGATTCCCGGTCGGTTCGTCGGCGAGGATCAGCTTCGGTTTTGCGACGATGGCGCGGGCGACCGCGACGCGCTGCTGCTGTCCGCCCGAGAGCTGCTGCGGAAAATGATTCTTCCGGTGCATGATTTCCATATGTTCGAGAACTACCTGAACCCTTTTCTCGCGATCCGATCCGGAATACCCGAGATAGAGGAGAGGGAGCTCCACGTTCTCGTACACGGTGAGCTCGTCGATGAGGTTAAAGCTCTGGAAAACGAATCCGATATTGGATTTTCTGAGGTTTGCGCGCTGCCGTTCGCTGTGCTTCGATACTTCGTGTTCCAGGAAAAAGTACTCACCTCCGGACGGATTATCCAGGAGTCCGAGGATATTGAGGAGCGTGGATTTTCCGCATCCCGACGGTCCCATAATGGCGACGAACTCGCCTGCCTGTACGTCGAAATTTACATTGTTGAGTGCGGTCGTTTCGACCTCCTCGGTCGTATAAACCCTCTTCAGATTGACGGTTTTAAGCATTGGTGTTTATCTCCGGAATATTGTTAGGATGCTTGTGATTGTGTCGGTATAAGGGCGCTGAGCTCCCGGATCTCGTGAAGCAGCGAGTTCGCCATCGGGTGGTCGAATAGATTCTCGACCCGGGCGTGCTCGAGTTGAGCACGCAGCGATTCGAGCAGAAGCAGTGCATTGTCGAAGTGTCTCTGTCGATGCGGCGTTTCCGTCTGTTGAAATGCCTCGAAGATCTGTGTAAGAATTGATACGCAGTGTTTTTGTATTTGTTCCGCAAGCGCCGAATCCGGTACGGAGCCCCGTGCGGGCGCGGTGGTTGCCATCATGAGAATCGCGGTCAGATGGCGGCTTTTCTGCCAGAGCTCCATCTTCCGAAAGTCCGGTGTTGCCTGCTGCATTGAAGTTACCCGCCTGTCCGGTGATTGCAATGAAGGTGTTCGCCGGGCCATGATTATTTGAGAATGAGTTTATCGATATCGCCGAAAGTGTCGTATGACGAGGTGATGACACGCTCGTCGATTTCAAGCCCTTCGATGACCTCGAAGAACTGCGGGTTCTGTCTCCCCAGTCTGATCGATCGGCGGACGGCAAAAGATCCCGACGGATCGACGACGTACACCCACTGGCCGCCGGTACGCTGAAAGAATCCTCCCCGTGCAAGGAGCGTCGCTTCGGAGAGGTCGCCGAGGGCGAGCCGAATCCTGAGCGTCTGCCCGCGCCGTATATTGTCGGGGACCGCTCCTTCGAATTCCATATCCACCTCGAATCTCCCGTCCCGTACCTCCGGATATACCCTTGTGATGACGAGCGAATACGATGAACCCGCAAAATCAAAATCGCCGGTCTGACCGATGTTGATGCGCGCGATGTAATGCTCGTCGATCGAAGCTCTGACCTTGAATCCGTCGAGTACATCGACCTGTCCGAGGCGTTCGCCCCGGTTCTTCGATTCGCCGATCTCCGCGTTCAACGAGGTCAGCTGGCCCGTGACGGGCGAAGTGAGAATCAGATTATCGAGACTGCGGCGTACCATATCCAGGTTGATCATCATTCGCTGCAAAGACGATTCTATATGCTGGAGCTGACTTTCGGTTGCGAGCGAGTCGAGCCTGAGCGTCTCCGCAACGAGATCGAGCTGCTTCTGCGTCTGCTCATATGCGTCTTTTGAATCCAGGTACTCGCGGACCGAGATTAGGTTTTTCTCGTTCAGTTCTTTGTTCTGACGGTAGACGCGTTCACGGTTCGTGAGCTGGTATTCATGGTCGAGCACCTGCTCGCGAAGCCGAAGTCGCTGCTGTTGCAGATTCAACCGAGTGTTCTGAAGATTGTTTATCTGTTCGAGGATCTGTGCTTCGCGATTGAACACATCGAGCTGGAGCACATTGTTAGTCAAGGTGAGTATGGTATCTCCTTCAGTGACGAAATTTCCCCCCTCGGTATGGAGACGGTGGATGCGTCCCCCTTCGACCGCATCAAGGTATATTGTGCGAATCGGAATGACAGTTCCGTTTACGGGGATGAATTCCTGAAATTCACCCCGCTTGACCGTAAATACGGTAATCCGGTCGGATTCTACGTTCAGCCGTGTACTGCTGTCCCCAAAGATCAGGCTGTATAAAACGAAGACGACGAATACGCCCGTGAAGCCTGCGATAGCGAGCTTTCGGGGAGGCCATTTTTTCTTTTCTATTTTTCTATCCATGTCGATTCGTTGACGATATTGCGATCAGAAATGAGTTTCGGATTGAGACCGTATGCGGAAATTACACCGGATTTATCTATATTAATAGCAATTTCCGGGCCAATGAGCATTATTCCCGAATCCCGGATATTTTAAAGGATTATTGATGATCTACTGTACGGCGGCGAAACAATAGGTGTACGAATCCGTACATAGCAAAGGTAGGACAAATCTCACAGATTTCGTTAGTCACGATCCGTTGCTCGCGTTCCCATCGCAACCGGGTAGAGTTGGTAAACCACAGATCCGGCATACCTGAAGGATGCTATGAATTCGAAGCAGGGTAAAATCCTCATCATCGATGACGATGCAGACGTACTCACCGCAGCACGAATTTTCCTGAAACAACATATCGGAATAGTTCACACCGAACGAAACCCTTCGAAGATCCCCTCGCTCCTTACGAATGAACGCTACGACGTCATTCTACTCGATATGAACTTCACCAAAGACGTCACCAGCGGGTCGGAGGGATTCCGGTGGCTGAGCCGGATACTCGAGCTCGACAGGGGAGCGGTCGTCATACTCGTTACGGCGTTCGGCGACATCGAGATGGCGGTTCGCGCGATCAAGGAGGGCGCCATGGATTTTATTTTGAAGCCATGGCAGAACGAAAAACTACTTGCGACCATCACGGCAGCTCTCAGATTGAGAGCTTCCCGTCTTGAAGCTGATACCCTCCGCATCCGCCAGCGGCAGCTGAGCGCCGATCTCGATCAGCCGTTCCATGATATGATCGGGACGTCGAAGGTAATCCGTGATGTCTTCGGGTCGATACAAAAGGTCGCGGGGACCGACGCGAACGTCGTGATCCTCGGCGAGAACGGGACCGGTAAAGAACTCGTTGCGCGTGCGATACACCGTCACTCGGCACGGCGGGGAGAAGTCTTCATCAACGTCGATATGGCATCGCTCACGGAGAGTCTGTTCGAGAGCGAGTTGTTCGGTTATGCGAAAGGCGCCTTCACCGATGCGAAGGAGGATAAGCCGGGACGGTTCGAGATCGCATCGGGCGGAACGTTGTTTCTCGACGAGATCGGTAACCTGTCGCTGCAGCTCCAGTCGAAACTCCTGACGGTATTGCAGAACAGGGTGGTGTACCGTGTCGGTTCGAATACGCCGCGTCCGATTGATATCCGATTGATCTGCGCGACGAACCTGCCCATTCATCGGTTGGTATCGGAAAATAAATTCCGGCAGGATCTGCTCTACCGGATCAATACCGTCGAGATTCAGGTGCCGCCGCTGCGCGACCGTCCTGAGGATATCCCGCTGCTCACCGAGCATTTCATATCGCTGTATGTACGGAAATATAACCGGGGTCTGAAGCAATGCGCGCCCGGCGTGATCAAGAAACTGCAGAATTATGCCTGGCCGGGAAACGTTCGTGAACTGCAGCACGCCGTCGAGCGGGCAGTTATCATGAGCGAGACCGAGACGCTCCAACCGCACGACTTTCTGCTCCAGAGTCAGGATGGACCGGACGAAGAGCTGCTGGTCGAAAATTATAATCTCGAGAATCTCGAAAAACTCGCGATACTGAAAGCCATAAGCAAATATAACGGCAATATCTCGCAGGCCGCACGGGAACTCGGCCTGACGCGTACTTCACTTTACCGCCGGCTCGAGAAATATGGCCTTTAAAAACTTCCGGTTCAACGTGGGCGTTCGGATCGTCCTTCTCAGTCTGACCCTCATCTTTTTCTTCTACTTTCTGATCGATACCGATCTCTATGCCACCACGGCGCTGACCGGGTTCGTTATCGTCGTCCAGGTCGTATCGCTCATGCGCCTCATCGAAAGGACCAACCGCGATCTGGTGAGATTCCTGCAGTCGATCAAGTATGCCGATTTCTCGCAGACATTCGGCGTCACGCTGCACGGGAAATCGTTCGACGACCTGAATGCGGCGTTCAACGACGTGATGGCCGAGTTCAGGGAGGCCCGGAGCAAGACCGAGGAGCAATACAGGTACCTCCAGACCGTAGTGCAGCATGTCGGTATCGGATTGATTGCCTTCAAAGATTCCGGGGAGATCGAGCTGATCAACAACGCCGCAAAAAAATTGCTGAGGAATACGATACTTTACGGCAACGGCATCGCCGGCGAAACAGAATCGCCGTCAGGATCGATGCGAAGCGAGGCAGAATTCAGTGTGCGGAATATCAAGAATCTTGAGGAAAAGAATAAACAGTTTGTCGATACGTTGTTTCGATTGCGATCGGGAGAAAAAGAAATCATCAAACTCGACACGCCGTATGAACGGCTCCAGCTTGCAGCGTTCGCCGTCGAATTCAAACTTCGCAGCGAGAAATATAAACTCGTTTCTCTCCAGAATATAAGGCGGGAGCTGGAGGAGAAGGAGATGGAGGCATGGCAGAATCTTATCCGGGTGCTCACGCATGAGATCATGAACTCCGTTACTCCCATCGCTTCGCTCGCGTCGACGGGCAACGATCTGATAAGGGGGATCGGCGCGCAGGAAGGAGAGCGCGTGGATATCGCCACCGACCTCCTCGACGATCTCCGGAGCGCTTTTTTAACGATCGAGAAACGCGGCGAGGGACTGTTACATTTCGTCAATGCCTACCGCAATCTGACGAGAATACCAAAGCCAAATTTTCATATTACCGGCGTTGCCTCCCTGTTCGAACGGGTTATCAAGCTGATGAAAACCCAGATACCCGGATCGAGCATCAGGATCGTCTCCCGCGTCGAACCGGAATCGCTCGAATTGACCGCGGATCCGGAACTTATCGAGCAGGTTCTGATCAACCTGTTAAAGAATAGCATCGAGGCGCTGGACGGAAAACAGGGAGGAACGATCCGACTCTTTGCGGGTCTCGATAACCGGGGAAGGGTTGTGGTGACGGTGCAGGATAACGGTCCCGGAATCCTCACCGATGCGCTCGACAAGATTTTTATTCCCTTCTATACGACCAAGGAGAGCGGATCCGGAGTAGGTCTCAGTCTCACCCGCCAGATCATGCGGCTTCACGGCGGATTCGTCAGCGTCCGCTCAAAACCGGGAGAGGAGACTGTTTTCACGCTTCGATTTTGATACAGCTGGTGCGGGAAACTCTTATGTAGTTCCCGGGAGAGTTCACGCCTCGATGGTACTTCTAAACTCTATTTATTAACTACCGTCAATTTCATCGCGGCTCGTACCTACGTGCGAAGTAGATCGGCCTCTCGGGCGCCAGCCGTCGAGAGCTGCGACATACTTGCCGGGATCGGCGGCAGAGATCATTTTTTTCAAATGGTGTTCCTGTATCTATTTCGGTCAGTTCTTTGACAAATAGTATAATATTTATTTTGGAACGGAAAATTCAGCCGGATAATATCCGGACATATTCTCAATCCTGTCAACTTGTACGTCATTCCCCTTGATTCTCTGAAAAAAGTAATGTAATATTAAAAACATGCTTTCAAAGCATATCCATTAACGGAATACGAGAATCCGTTGCATTCCAAGGCGCGATATAATCTTCAACCGATCTATATCCGGCTGCTGAATAGACTTTAACAAACGTTCACCCTCATACCGGATTTTTTCCTATGAGTACTGCCGACCAATTCTTTCAGGCCATACGGGATGGAAACACCGGGCGCGTTACCGAATTGCTGCAAGAGACGCCCGCACTGATCAACGAAACTACCGGAGAGGGAATCTCGCCGATACTTTTTGCCGTGTACGTAAACCGGCGCGACATCGTCGACCTGCTGCTTCCTCATAAACCCGAACTGGATCTCTTCGAAGCGGCGGCAGTAGGAGACGAACAGATTATAAAGATTCTCACCGTCGAGTATCCCGAAGAGATCTCCGGTTTTTCTCCGGACGGGTTCACGCCTCTCCATCTCGCGGCGTTTTTCGGACATGCGGATATCGCATTCACGCTTGTCGACCGGGGAGCCGAGGTGAATATACGCGCAAAGAATCCCTCTGCGGTCACTCCGCTGAACAGCGCACTTGCACACCGGAATCCGGCGGTAGCGGCGGAGATAGCCGAGATTCTCATCCGGCAGGGTGCAGACGTGAACGCCGCGCAGGAGGGCGGGTGGCGGCCGCTGCATCAGGCTGCGGCGCAAGGGTTCGAAGACCTTGTCCGTCTGCTCATAAAGCACGGAGCCGACCGGTCATGCAAGAGCGACGATGGCAAGACTCCTGCCGAGATGGCTAGAGAGAAAAATTTCACACCCGTTGTCGAGATTCTGGAGACGGCATAGAGGTTTTCCGTTTCAACCGGCTCCGGGAACAGTTCCGCCGGCTGCATCGATGATGTTCTTAAGTTCGTCATTCCCGCCGGGAGTGTCTGCGGAATTGCGATCCGGACTGACCGTCATTTCACAACCTCATTCTAATTAAATCGAATAATGAAGAGAACCGCGGCTGCGGCATGTTTCATCGCCTGTTTCCTGTTTGCCGCCGTTAAAATCAGTTTTGCGCAGGACGGCGGGAGCCGTCCGATCAAGCTCAAAACCCTGACGCCAAATCTGATGGTCGCGGATGTTAACCGGACCGTCGATTTCTACCGCGAGACACTCGGCTTTGAACTCGTCCTCAGCGTTCCAGAATCGGGACAATTGAACTGGGCGATGATGCGCCGCGACGAAGCGGAGCTTATGTTCCAGAGCCGGGAGAGTCTTACCGACGATGTATCTGCGATGCGGGACGTTCCCATCGGCGGATCGTTGGTTCTCTTCATTCGCATGGCCGATCTGGATGCACTGTACGATTTGATAAAAGACAGGGTCGATATAGTCGTGGATGTACACACTACATTTTACGGTATGAAAGAATTCGCGATCCGGGATATCGACGGATATATACTGATCTTTGCGGAGGAAGTCCGGTGAAAAGAATTTTGGTCTCGAGCGGAGCCCCATGGGAGCCGGTTGTCGGATATTCGCGTGCTATCCGGGTGGGGCGCTATGTGCATGTATCCGGTACCGCTGCGGTAGACGAATCCGGCAATGTGATCGGGAAGGGAGATCCGTACGAACAGACCATGTATATCTGCAGGAAAATCAAATCTGCGCTCGAGCAGGCAGGTGCGACGATCGATCAGGTGGTCCGGACACGCATGTATGTTACGGATATCGGGAGGTGGGAAGAGGTCGGACGCGCTCACGGGGAATTCTTTCGCGGGATCGGGCCCGCGACGAGCATGGTCGAGGTAAAACGATTGATCTCGCCCGAGATGCTGGTGGAGATCGAAGCGGAAGCGATTATCGATGAGGAGGAAGATGATCGATAGATGTTCCGAACCGGTGATCAACCGGCCGTCGGTTATGTCGTAATTGGAATACGCTCTCGCTCACGTTCGCCGTTTGTCTCGATTGCTGCAGTTTCTCCGTCCGCCGATCGCTCCTCGACCCGTCCCGTTATCCAACCCTTCAATCGTTCGCCCGCACCGGAAATAATTATATACAGACAGGGGACGACAAACAGCGTCAAGAACGTCGAGAAGAGGAGTCCTCCCACCACCGTTACCGCAAGCGGCTGCATCAGTTCCGATCCTTCACCCAGTCCGATGGCCAGCGGAAGCATGCCGAAGACGGTGGTCATGGTTGTCATGAGAATAGGACGGAAGCGGACGGTCCCGGCAGCGACGGCTGCCGCTTCGACCGGCAAGTTATCATTCCTTCTCCCCCGTTCGATATATTCCACGAGCAGGATCGCATTGTTGACGACGATGCCGATGAGCAGTATTCCTCCGAGCAGTACGGGTGCGCTTAAATTCGTTCCCGTTGCCCAGAGCATCAGTCCCGCGCCTATGAGCGCAAACGGTACCGCAGCAAGAATTACGATCGGATTGGTCAATCGTTCGTACTGGACCGCGAGCACCACGAATACCATGAATACGGCAAGCAGTGCGGAGACCATCATACTCCGGTTCGTTTCGCGTATCACCTCGTCGTCTCCGCCGAGAATGACGTTATAGCCGTCGGGTATAACAAACGAAGCCAGGCGTTTCCGTATTTCCGCGTTGACGGCCCCCGGATCCGACAGCGCCGAGTTGACGTCGCCCGAAATCCTGACCATCCTGACCTGATTTTCGCGTTCGATGTGCGCCGGTCCGTCGCCGAGTGTGAATCGGGCTACGTCGTTCAGTCGTACCGCCCTCTCGCCGGTCCGGAAGAGAATAATATTACCCAAAGCTTCGGGATCCGATGAATACTCGCGCGGCAGCATGACCCTGACGTCGTATTCAGTTCTGCCGGTGCTGTATCTGGTCGGCACCGCGCCGTGTACCGCGCGACGAATTGCTTCCCCGATCTCGGCTACCTTCAATCCGAGCGAGGCCGCCCGTTCGCGATCGATGCGGATCATGAGCAGCGGGCTCCGGTCCTGCCTGCTCAGTTCGAGACGGGCGACGCCGTGCATACCGCCGAGATGTTCGACAAGATCTCTGCCGGTCCGGTCGAGGACGGTGAGGTCGTCTCCGACCAGGGTAAGGGATATATCCGTACCGGAGATATTGGTACGAACGCCCTGGATTCTCGGCGGACTGACATTCACCCGTGCGCCCGCAAGCTCCAGACTCTCGAGCCGCGCCTGCAATTCGTCGACCCACACCCCGGCTGGCATTGAGCGGCGTGAGGATGCCGGCAGCAATTGGATCGTCCAGCGTGCAGTCGCAGGCCTCTCATTGACGATTCCCCCCGAGAGATGTCCCCCGATCAGAGCGAATGTGCTCTCGATGTAGGGCATATGCATGAATTCTTTCTCGACGATGAGTGATATCCGGTTCGTCTCCTCGGGGGTCGTCCCCGGCGGAAGATGGACCGATACGGAGACGGTTCCGTCGTCTACCTGCGGCAGGAATTCATTACCGAGTTCGCCGAATACCATGAGCGCAAGGCCGAAGAGGATCACCGCAGTGGTTACGACGCCAATCCGGAAACGGATTGCGAGGGACAATCCTTTGCGGTAGATTTCTGTCAGGTTGCTCAACGCACGGTTGAAACTTCGGATCAGCCGCGATCCTGAGAATCCGCTTTTGAATTTGATGCGCGCCAAGACTGTAGCCAGCATCGGAACGAGGGTCAGCGCGGTAATCAGGGATGCGATAATCGCGAATGAGATCGTCAGGATAAGCTCCCGGAAAAGCAGGGAGGTTATCCCCACGATGAGCAGGAACGGTAATACCGCTGCGAGGTTCGTCAACGTAGCTGCGATGATTGCAGACGAAACCTCACGAGAACCCGCGTGTGCCGCGACTTCCGGATCCTCTCCGAGCTTTTCCCGGTGTCTGAAAATATTCTCAAGCATGACGATCGAGTTGTCGAGGAGGAGACCCACGCCGAGGGCGAGCCCTCCGAGACTCATGATATTAAGCGTCAGATTGCCGAGTCCCATCATGGTGAACGTCGCCATGATCGCAATCGGTATCGAAAGTCCGATGACGAAGCTCCGGCGTAGGCTGCCGAGAAACAACATGACGATCAGCATGGCAAGCACGCTGCCGAGGATCGCGGCGGTGCTTACCGCGCGGATCGAACTCCGGATGAAGAAGGAGGAATCCCGGGTAGATTGATATTCGATGTCAAGGGGAATAAAACCGGTCAGTTCGAGCCGCTGCAGGGTCGCCGCGACGTTGTCGACTACCTGTACGGTGTTGGCGCCGGGGAGTTTGCTGACTGCAAGCTGTACGGCCGGTTGTCCGTTCAATCTTACGAACATCCGCTCCTCGCGGTGGGTATCCGATACCGTCGCTATTTCAGAGAGGGGAATTCGATCGCCGTTTGCGGGTAGTTCGATCATCACCAGTTCGATGTCACCGACAGATCTGAACCGGGCATCTGTTTTCGCCATGACATCGAAGGTCGTAGAGGTAACCTGCCCGGCCGCTATATCCTTATTCTCTGCGGCGATAGCTGCGACGATATCGGTCATCGTCAATCCGTAGTAGGAGAGTCGGTCCTGGTCCACGATAACCTGGACTTCACGGACCATGCCGCCGGCCACCTCGACTCCGCCGACGCCGTGCACGGAGAGAAGCTGGGGGACCAGGTTGTTGTCGAGCCAGTCCCGGACTTCAAGCGGCGACCGTATCGAAGAGGTGAAGCCCGCAATATATACCGGATCCTGTGCCGGGTCGAATTTATAAATTCGGGGAGGTTCGATATCCGACGGCATCCGGGTCCGGGCGAGTTCAAGATTTCTTGATGCATCCTGAAGCGCAAGATCGATGTTGGTGCCGTATTCAAAAATGAGACTAACATTCGTTCTCCCTTCGGAGGCGCGGCTCTCGAGGGATATCAGGTTCTCCGTAGCTGCAAGGCTCGCCTCGAGTATCCGCGTGATCTGTTCCTCCATGACCTCGGGCGCCGTGCCGGGATAATTGACCGTTACGCGTATCTGCGGATAATTCATCTCCGGAAGCAGATCGACCGGCAGCCGATCGAGAAAGAAAAACCCGAGGACGATGACGACGGAAACAAGCGCCATCGTGCCGACCGGCCGACGGATCGAGGTGCCGGAGATTCCGTGACTGCCGGACAAGTTCAAAATACTTTTTTTATTTTGCGACATAGTCATCGGTACGCTTGAATGTGTATAAATGCTAAAATTCGCGCGGATTGCTTATCGTTCGGGAGTGTCGATGTTATTCTTCTCTCCACCGGGTTACACGCACATGCATTCCCTCTGATAAATTTGTCGGATTTGCGGCAATGACGATCTCGTCGGCTGTCAGCCCGTCGATTATTTCCGTCCAGTTTCTGCGCTGTACTCCGGCCGTGACGGCTCGCTTCCTCAGGCGGTCGTTCTCGATTGTGTAAACGAAGGTCTCTTCGTCGGTCGAGGCGAGGAGCGATTCGCTTGGGACGGCCAGGGTATTGACCCGGTGGTCGACGGTAAAGAACAGTCTCGCGAGGTTGCCGGGTCTTACGCTCCGGTTGCCGATCCTCAACTCTACCTCAACGGTGACGAGCCGGCTTTGCGGGTCGGCCTCGGGAAAGATCCGCCTGATCGCGCCTTCGATCCGTGTTTCGGGAAGTGCATCGACACTGACGGCAACTTCGTCGTCGCGCGATAAGTGCACGATGTCCAGTTCCGACAGTCCGGCCCGGACAACGAGCGCCGAGACATCGGCGAGCCTGAACAGCGGTCCGTTCGTCGAAATCGCATCTCCTCGGTCGATATATTTCTGAACGATGATTCCTTCTCTCGGCGCTCTGACGGTACCGAATGCGACCCGCGTCTGCCAGAGCTCGACGTCGCTCTCTGCCACTCTCAATTCCGCGCGGGCATTATCGTATTCAGCGGCGCTGATCAAATTGCGGTCCAGCAATTCACGGGAGCGCTCATACTGAGCGTGTGCGCGGTCGTAGATCGCCTTTGCGCGCTGCAGCTCCGCCATCTGCTCATCGACGCGAAGCCTGGCTACAACCTGTCCGGGCATCACCCGGTCGCCCTCTTCGACGAAGATTTCCTCCACGCTACCTTGCATCTGCGCTGCGACGGTAATCTGCTGGATCGGTTCAATGACGGCGGTTACGGTCACGGTTCGGGAAAGATCGCGCGGTGCGACCCGGTATCCCGCAACCGGGACGACCCGAGCGCCGGATGGATTATCGGTAGGCTGGCCCCGCGAGCTGTCGCCTCAAGAGATAAAAAGGACGGCAACTATGAAGGGAACGATTTTAATAACGAGGTCAGTGAGTCGAATCATGGGATAATTTGAAAGGGTTGACGAAATGGAGCCGTATCTATCGGTACATGCCCTGATGAATCCGGCAATATACTGGCAAACAGAAAAGTATTCCCTAAAATTCCGTTTCCTGCGAAATATTCACCGGTCAATTCTATCGTCCGGCGGAGATATGCCCGCTCGTCGGGATGCTGACGCAGGTACGGCATGATACCGGTTTTATTATTCAGTAATTTATCTTAATTTAACAGCAGATTGCTATGACGTATTGAATATCCTGATATTGCTCATATAGGGAGCAATTTCGCCTTTCTAAGAAATCAGTTCGACAAAGCCCAGTTACCGAAAAGGAAACGGTAAATCTTTCAGGAATATCTGAACGTATAACATGCTAGACGATTCAACAGCGATGACCGACGACGATTCCTCCCGGTCGATCCGTGCATTTGCGGAGAAGCTCGCATACGTGAGTGGAGAAATAATCATGTCCTACTTCGGCGATCCCGGAGTATCCGTCGAGAAGAAATCCGACGAATCTCCGGTAACCGTCGCCGACCGGAAAGCGGAGGAGGCAATGCGCAGCATGATCCGCCGGCAGTTTCCGGATCACGGCATCATCGGCGAGGAGTCGGGTGCGCTCAACGGGGATGCCGAGTATGTATGGGTGTTGGATCCGATCGACGGAACGAAATCGTTCGCATCGGCCTGTCCGCTTTTCGGCACTCTGATCGGGCTGCTGCACAACGGAAATCCGATTCTGGGCGCAATCCATCTGCCGGCGTTGAAGCAGCTGGTAATCGGCGACGGTTCGGTCGCTGCGTTGAACGGATCGCGGATCAAGGTCCGGGATACCGACAACCTGAACGATGCAGTTCTGCTGACGACGGATATCGTTGCCGTGGAACGCTATCGCAATAAAGCCGGATTTGATCGTTTGAAACAGCGGGTGAACTTTCTCAGAACGTGGGGAGACTGTTACGGCTACGTCCTGCTGAGTTCGGGGTGGACCCACATTATGCTCGATCCGGTTATGCATATCTGGGATGTGCAGGCGATCATTCCGGTGGTGCGAGGCGCGGGCGGAATCGTAACGGGATGGGACGGAAGCGATCCCGTACATGCCGATGCCCTGGTGGCGGCGGTTCCGGGACTTCACGCAGCGGTGCTGGAACTGATCAATATGGAATAGGTAATAACCGGTATGTACGATGGCGGCTATCACGACGGAAGGAGAACTTTAAACCGATGATAGGATATATTAAAAAGATCGCGGCGTTTCTTTCGCTTGCCCTTCTGTATTTCATCTTCAGAGAATTCCTGACGCTCTACATCTATCTGCACGCGGTACATCCGTATCTCGGGTACGTTTTTCTGATATCGAGTTCTGCGGCGCTCGTCTATTTCGTCGTGATACCCGTATACAGGATCCTCAGCATGCCCCGCTCGCCGGGTCCGTCGAAAAGCGAGCGCGAATTTAACGCCGCTCTTCCCGATCGAATCGCTGTACTGCGTAGAAATCCGTACCTCCGTGAAATCGGATACGACCTCGTTTCCGTACCGGAGACCCGCCAGGAGTACGATCGAGCGATGTCGGTACTCCGGAAAAGATCAGTCGAGATCCGGAATGCCTATGTTAACCGTCTCTTCTACAGCTCGGCGATCTCACAGAATGGGTTCATCGACGCCGTGCTCATCCTCTCCGCCTCCGTCAATCTGGTCCGCGAAACGTTTATACTCTATAACGGGAGGGTCTCGAATCGCGATCTCTGGATCATCGCCAGGCAGATCTATTATTCGATGGCAATCGGCGGCTCCGAAACCGTGGAATATGCAACGGGGGAGATGCTGTCGAAACTCTCGACGGAGAGCATGCGCAGCATACCGTTCTTCGACAGGATTCTCGGCTCTTTGGCGGACGGGTTTGTCAATGCGTGTCTCCTGACCCGGGTTGCCATCATAACGGACAATTACTGCAGCATGCCCGTGGCCGTTTCCGACCGGGATCTGCGTCCGTCCCCCTCGTTCATCGTGTCTACGGCGATGGGTATTACCGGTTCGGTGCAGCAGAAGCTCTACGAGGAGTTGAAGAAGATTGCCGGGTCGAAAGTAAGAAACCTTACCGGCTGGGCAGTCAATCCCGTAAAGCGATTGTTCGAACGAGCAGAGCGGAATTGAGGTGTGTTTGTGCCAGGGGAGGATTGGCCGGATCAACCGGTGCACGGAGTCTCACGGAAAACGTCTAATGATTTGTATTCCTTTCGGAGAGAATCTCGTTCACTTTCTCCAGCAGTCTTCCGGTCGAATAGGGTTTCTGAAGATGGCCGACGATATTCGCATCTACCTGCCTGAGCGCGATAACTTCCTCGCGTGAACCGCTGGTTATGAGGATCTTTACTTTCGGATTCACCTCTTTGAGCCGCCGGATCATCGCCGCCCCGTCCATGAATGGCATGTTGCTGTCGGTAAGGACGAGGACGATCTCCTGTAGATGCTTGAGGTAGGTGGAGACCCCCTCTGCGCCGTCCCTGGCGCTAACGACTCGGTATCCATGTGTCTTCAGGATCTCGGCGGTGATCTCGCTGACCGCCGCGTCGTCGTCTACCAGCAGGAGCAGCTCATTGTTGCCCGCCGGTGCGGATCCCGACAAATCCTCTACGGTCGGCTGACCGATCTCGGGCGACTGTGCAGGGAAGAAGAGCCGGAATGCAGTCCCCTTGCCGACTTCGCTATCGACCCGAAGAAATCCTTTATGGTTTTTAACGATATACTCGACGGTCGCCAGTCCGAGCCCGGTGCCTTTTCCTTCCTCTTTCGTGGTGAAGAAAGGAGTGAAGATCTTCCTGATGATCTCGGGGGACATACCCGATCCGCTATCCGTTACCCCGATCATTACATAATCTCCGACACTTGCTTCCGGATATTCCGCAGCTGCGCCGGCCTCGTCGATCGAAATATTTCTTGCGGTTATCTGCAGGGTACCGCCATCCGGCATTGCATCGCGCGCGTTTACGCTCAGGTTCAGGAGCGCCTGATGTATCTGCGTCGGATCTCCGGTGATCGGATGGAGATCTTTCGGCACGTCGACGTTGATCAGGATGAGCCGGGGGAACGTCGCACAGGCGATCGATTCGATCTCTTTGATAAGATGCTGCGGTTGAATAGAGATATATCCGCCGCTGTGACCGCGGGCGAACGTCAATATCTGTTTCACCAGATCCGCTCCGCGCTTGGTGCTCGTTTCGACGATCGAGATCATACGCTGCTGTTTCGGATCGGTCAGCGACGGTTTGATCGAGTGGATCGACAGGAGAATCGGGGAGAGAATATTGTTCAGATCGTGTGCTATTCCCCCCGCGAGCGTGCCAATGCTCTCCAGCCGCTGTGCGCGAAGATACTTTACTTCGAGACTCTTCTTCTCGGTGATATCGAGCAGCGAGGCGACGCTCTGATTCGCCTCGGGGATATGGGAGAGCTCGAGGTGGGCGAGACGGACGCTGCCGTCCTGTCGTTTGAAGCTGAATTCCAGGCCGGATACGGCGGCGGCATCGCTCTGCAGGTCCTCGAAAACCGCTCGCAATCGTTCGAGATCTTTGTCGGCGATGCAATCCGTCCATTTGAGCTTTCCCTCGATCTCTTTCTTCCCGTATCCCGAGAGGAGCTCGAACTCATGGTTTACGAGCGAGATGGTCAGGTCTGCTTCGATGAGGGCGGTAGGATTTCTCGTTGTTTCGAATATCGTCCGGTAGCGCTCTTCGGAATGGTGCCGGAGTAGTTCAGAGTGACGGAGCTTTCTGAGACTTGTTTTGATGAGGGCGAACAGAATGACCGCCGTCATCGCGATGAAGAACCACCCCTTGAAAGTCTGCAGTTGAGCGTAATCTGCGATCGTTTCCGGATTGAAGAGCAGGATGAGCAACTGATCCGAGAACAGGATCCAGAGCGAACCGATCATAGCATACAGAAGTGTAATACGGAGTGCGACGGTAAGTGGTCTCATACTCTGTGAGAAAGAGATAAGGTTACTCATATATCCTATTCCGTTCATAGGTACCCGGGTGCCGTCGCGGGTTTGTCGGCGGTGTACCTGTCGGCTTCGGCATCAGAGCCTCGATCCGGCATAACATTCGGATTTGCATACAGAGGCATCCGTGTTTTCAGAGAAACGGGATAACTTCGGTAGATCAAATTGAACGAAGGTCGGAATCCCTGAATATATAAACTATTACGATGAGAATAGCAAGTTGCGCGAGTATTATTTTTTACGATTCATTGATACTTATTTAGTCCCACGTATTCCGGAGCGGGTGTGCCTCCGTGTTAAAGACGATGCTCTCAAAATCGAGGGCCTCGGGTGCAAACAGAAGGTAGGCGTATTTCAGTGTTTCCGCGAGGAAAAAACTCTCCATATAATCCGCTTTCTCCATTGTTCTCACGTCCCGAATCGACGTATACCCATCATTTACCCGGCAATGTCGTATCAAATCGTTGACGATGGCAGCGCCCATGTGACGGTAGGCCGGATCGCGTGTATAATGGTAGAGTATATATGCCGATTCGAGTATTTCAGGTCGAAGCGGATAGCCGGGGGATGTCACCTCCATCGTTTTGTAATCGATCTGCTCCGGCTCGATTCCATGCAGGTTCCACATTTTAAATGAGGATTCCTGAAGGGCGGCGGCGCGGTCTATATCCCCGGAGAGAGCAAGAACGCCCGGCCAGAACGCATCGAGCGCGCCGTACCGGGTGCCGGTTCGCTCGCCCGTATGCATATCCGCCCAGCCGTACCATAATCCATTTCCGGTTTCATCGGCAAGATATGTATTGATAGCTTCGATGTGTACATCCCACATCTCTTTGAAATCCACGTCTCCGAACAGAAGCCATGCTTTATAAAGGTACTCGTAGTATGAATCGATCCTCCCGCCGAGATGACTCTGTGTATCCTGCCACTCTCCGGTTTCCACGTTTATGGTCGTCCCGACGAGGTCGATGCCGGATCGGAGATTATACAGTGCGACCATCCCCTTTTTAACCGTATCGTAGTAGACCTGATTTCCCGTCAGCTTGCTCAGTGTGCCGAATTCCAGAATCTGCGTTCCGATCTCGGCAGGATTGTTGACCGGGGACGAAGGTTTTCCGGTCTGGAGGTTTACCCGGACATACGGCATCCCGGTTGGCGAGTTGAAGGCAGGCAGGAGCCTGTCGGCGAGATCGACAGCCAGCTCCAGCCACCGCTGATCCCCGTCCAGCTGATACGCCGATAGGAGTCCCCCGAGAAGACGGATGACAATTTCGAATACCTGGACGTCAATATCATGATCGAAGGAGAGCCGCTCGAACACGATGCGCTTGGCTTCCGCTGCTTCCCGATCGAGTCCCATGAGCAGCATCGTATCGAATGCGTCAAGCGGCGTCATCAGGAGCGAGGTTTCATACCAGTTGCTCCCCTGCATCGATAGAGGAAGGAGTGCATCGTATCCCCATGCATGCGTGCGGTATCCGTTCCATGCATGGAGAAATTCCCTTTTCACCGTCTCGGACATAGTTTCTGCATCGATTTCGGGTCCGTCCGATGTGCAGCCGGTGCATATGAGGAAACAGGCGGCGAGAACGAAAGGTATAACCGGGAAGATAGTGCGAATTTTACGATCGGTAAAGTGATGTGAACCGTGGGCAGTCGGTTGAGTCATTGCAGTCGTTCCGTAATAGGTGGATAGACGACGACTAGTCGAACCTCTCTACATACCGATGCTCGTACGCCGATCGGCGACATGATCGGATGTTGCAATCCCCGCATCTTAACGCACCCGGAGGATTCTCATTCGGGCCAGAGCCATCCGAACGTTCCTGCAGTCAGCAGAGCGTAGATGAGACCGTCGAACGTCCCCTTGAACGTTCTTCCCAACGACTTTTTGTACCAGATAGTATCCTGCCAGTTCGCAACGGTATAGCAGGCAAACGCGGTGAAGCCCGCGAACCTGAATACGGAGAGATAGTGAGCTCCCGGACCCAGCGCACGGCCGGCAATATATGCCGAGAAGATGCCCACGATGATTACGTATATGAACCATAGTATCAGATTCTTCATCATCCCCTGCCTTCCGCTCTCCCATACGGTCATTATCAGATTCGGACCTTTGTTCATCTTCTCCTGGTATTCCGGAGTATTCATCGCTTTCGCACTCCCCGCGTAGGGTACTACATATTCTCCGGGCGGTAAACTGAGTCCTCCGATCGCTCCCCGTACCTTCTCTTCATCCGGCGTTTTTTTAAAATCGTTATAGTGATAGGTGAATACCATATGAATCAGGGAACTCGCTACAAATACAAACACTGCCGACAGCAGTATCGGCAGCCAGAGGGACGTAATGGTAACCATGCGATCCTCCAACATGTATTGATGAGTGATTTACTTCCCCGAACAAAGATCCGTCAAAAAATTCCGAGAGAAGTATACAACATATTCGAATAATTCACAAATGCAGTCACATCATTGCCGCTCATAAGAATTCCCAACGGATCTGGCGGGGTGGTGCATATGACGGACGGCCTGCGTATTCGATTATTGACAATTCACGCAAAAGATAGGATATTACGTATGTCGATCTCACGCGTTTTACGGGATTCTCGTAATACGAACTATCGCATAGCCATAATCACGACCCGCGACCACATACTATATCAGCCGAACGGGCGCTCCCGCTTTCTTCGCCGCTGTGCTCCGATCGGTTCCGGCGCCGTACGACGATCAACCACTTGCGTCGTCTCCTCTTCCGAACCGGTGTATATGTTATTTGCACCGTTCTTTCATGGGGAAACGATTTCCGGGAGCATCCGAAACATATGAATCTCGCCCGAAATACCCTCCTTCAGTTTTCCAGGAATGAATGGATGAAACGCAACATACCGCAATGGAGATTCGTTCGCAGAGCGGTGCGGCGTTTCATGCCCGGCGAAACGCTCGATGCTGCCCTCGATGCTGCGGCGGATTTCGAACGCGGGGGTATACCGGCCGTGTTCACAAAACTCGGTGAGAATATCACCGAGATCGGCCAGGCTGTACAGGTCCGCGATCATTACCTCGGCGCCGTCGATATGATAGCCGGACGGAACCTCGATACCGAGATATCGGTAAAACCGACGCAACTCGGCCTCGATATCGACGGAGAACATACCATCCGTTTCTGTTTGGATATCG
>CAZBUK010000053.1:0-2740 GCA_964495085.1 uncultured Ignavibacteriales bacterium | reverse complement strand
GAGGGGAGGGACAAACTGCACAATGAGTTATTCATCGATATGGAGGGGAGTCCCTACACGGTTCGGACGCTCGAGCTCTTCCGTCGTCTGAAATCGGAAGCCGGCAATGTCGGATTATGTCTGCAGGCATATCTTCGCAGAACGGGAAGGGATGTGGCCGGGCTTCTCGATATGGGAGCTTCGCTCCGCCTGGTCAAAGGCGCTTATAAAGAACCGGCCGAAATCGCTATCGCAAAAAAGCAGGAGGTCGACGAGAACTTCTTTTCGCTCGCCGGAACGATGATGCGCCATACCCTGCAGCATGGGACGAGAAATATCTATGCGACACATGACGGAAAGCTCATCGAGAGGATCATCGGCGAGTCGAAACGAATCGGACTGCCGGGAGAGCGGCTGGAATTCCAGATGCTCTACGGAATAAATACCCTGCTGCAGCGGCAACTCGCGCGCGACGGTTATAAAGTCCGGGTCTTGATCGCCTACGGGGAAGCATGGTATCCATGGTATATGCGACGCCTGGCCGAACGTCCGGCGAATGTTTGGTTCGTCATGAAAAATCTTCTGAAGACCTGAGTCGCCGGATATTCCGGGCGTATAGATACGAATTCACACTTCTCCCGTTCCTACACCAACGGCACATATACATTTACCGAATGTCTATAACTAAATGCAGAAAGCCCAGATGAAAAAGCTCGCCGGTATTTTTCCCCCGATCCCGACGCCGTTCGAACGGGATGAGATCTCTTTCGATAGACTTGAACAAAACATGCGGCGATGGAACCAGACGGCTCTCTCCGGTTATGTCGTTCTCGGGTCGAACGGTGAAAGCGTTTTTTTGACTCATGATGAGAAGCTGAAGCTGACCGAAGCCGTGCGGAAATTCGCTTCGATCGATAAACTCCTCATCGCAGGTACTGGTTCCGAATCGATAAAGGAAACTATCTCGCTCACGAACAGAGCGGCGGATCTCGGCGCCGATTATGCACTCATTGTGACGCCTTCCTATTATAAATCCGAAATGAAGCATGAGGCATTCCTCTCATACTTCATGAAGGTCGCCGATGCCGTGACTGTACCGGTGATCCTCTACAACGTTCCGAAATTCACCGGCGTCGATATGCAGGTGGAAACCGTAGTACAGCTTGCCGGTCACGGAAACATTGCGGGAATCAAGAACAGCGCCGAAAATATCAGGCAACTCACCGAGTTTGCGGCCGCGGCTTCGGAAGAATTTACCGTCTTGGCCGGGACCGCCTCGGTGCTCTATAGCGGATTAACCGCCGGCGCCTCCGGCGGAATCCTCGCGCTCGCAAATATCGCGCCTGCCGAATGCGTGCGAATCCTGAGCCTGACCGATGCCGGTGAACACCGGGAAGCTCTGGCCTTGCAGCGCCGGTTAATACCGGCGAATACGGCGGTGACGTCCCTGTACGGTGTGGCCGGACTGAAGGCAGCTATGGATCTGCTCGGGTACTTCGGCGGCGATCCGCGTGCGCCGTTGACTCCGCTGGGAAACGGAGAGAGGAAAAGAATCAAAACGGTTCTCGGCCAGTCTGCATTGCTCTGATCGTCTCGCCGTCACGCAGGGAAAATCATACGTACAACCTGCCCCCGGATCCTTCCTGTAGGGTATTAATTGTATGCAACTGAAACAGTAACCATAACAACTCTGTACGGGTTGATATCCATAATCGTTTGATGTACATTGTACCTCTTTAAAAGCAGCGAACTGGCCGATCTCATACCGTCGCTGTGCGGGTAAATAATATTCGATGGAGAAAACAGAGCACATGGATCTCAGATATCCGATCGGACGATTCCGGTACGATGCTCCGTTAACGGACGATCAGCATCGTATGTGCATCGGACAGATCGAAGAAGCTCCGTCCGAACTCCGCCGGGCTGTTGCCGGATTATCCCCGGAGCAACTGGATACCCCGTACAGAGAGGGGGGCTGGACTGTTCGGCAGGTCGTGCATCATCTTCCCGACAGTCACCTGAACAGCTTCATACGTTTCAGACTCGCACTCACGGAAAAAGAGCCGACAATTAAAGCGTACGATCAGGAGAGGTGGGCGGAGTTGATCGACAGCCGGACCGCGGACGTCGAGATCTCCCTGACCCTGCTGGAAGCGCTGCACAAACGCTGGGTCATACTATTAAAATCGCTGACGGCCGATGACCTCAAGCTCACCTTCATGCACCCTGAATCGGGAATTGTAACTCTTGACAGGAACGTCGCCCTCTATGCCTGGCACGGACGCCACCATATTGCCCATATTACCGCGCTCCGGCAGCGCATGGGATGGAACGCCTGACGTCGGAGTTGTTCGCGACAGGACATTGCTATTCCCGGTTCGGCAAGCGAAATCGGCATTATAGGTAATCCCATCGGATAATACTATTCTATATCGACGATTGCTTCCGTTGGTTTAGCCTCACCCCCTACCCCCTCTCCGCAAAAAGGCGGAGAGCCCGCCTTGGCGGGGCAGGTGGGGCGAAAGGGGTGAGGCTGCGAGGGAGAGCGGGAATTCTTGAGAAAATATTTCTGAATATAGAATCCTGAAAAATATTAATCTGTCAGAGTCAACCGTAGGGGCGTTCCGAAGAAACGCCCGGCTGTTAAAATTTAATTGTGAATTTACTCACATGCCCTATGGGTTCGGGGAAATGCAATTAAAATCCGGACCCGCGCGATGGTAAACCATCACGCTATTGAACGGCTACAAGCCCCGCCGGG
>CAZBUK010000052.1:0-26264 GCA_964495085.1 uncultured Ignavibacteriales bacterium | reverse complement strand
AGGAACTCGCACAAAATGATGTTCTCTTCGTTCATTCATCCGGGGAAATAGAATTTGAATATAACAGCAAAGGATCGATCCGGCGGGTTATACGCGGAGAGTCGTCATATGAAGCCGACCTCGTTATCTCAGCGATTGGAATAGAGCCGGATACGGAACTTGCCGTAAATGCGGGAATAATAGTCGGTTCGCTGAGCGGAATCGTAACCGATAGCCGCCAGCGTACGAATATACAGGACATCTATGCAGCAGGCGACTGTTGCGAAATTTATAATCCCGTAACCAAAGCGGCCTCATTCCTGCCGCTCGCAACGGTAGCAAGCAAGACGGGATGGACAGCCGGCGAGAACGCGGCCGGAGGATCGGCTGAATTCAGGGGTGCTGTAAGGAATAGCGCCGTTCGTTTATTCTCCCTGCAATTATCCCGCATCGGTATCTCGGAACTTGAAGCATCAGAAAATGGTATTGATGCCGTCTCTGAAACGATAACTTCATCATCCCGGGTCAAGGGAATGCCCAATGCGGAACCGTTGCGCATCACGCTGATAGCAGAGAGAAAAACCGGCAGACTCCTCGGTGCGACGCTCATCGGGAAAGACGGAGCTGCATTGCGCGGTAATACAATCGCTGCATTGATACTATATGGACATACCGTACGCGAGTTGAGCGAGGTGGATATGGTTTATACGCCGCCCTTTTCTCCGTTATGGGATCCTGTCCTTATCTCCGCAAATCAACTTGATAATAAATTGAAGGAGGCCCATGTCCGAGAAGGATGAATTTACGAATCTTCATATCCTCGAACACCCGCTTATCCGGCGCGATTTGACGATACTGAGAAATAAAAAAACGTCGAATGTCGTTTTCAGGACGATTCTGCACCGCATTACCCGTCTCATCGCCTTCGAGGCGACGGGTGATCTTGCAAGTCGTGAGATCGAGATAACGACTCCCCTCGAAACGACGGTAGGATACTCGATCACCGACGATATCATCCTTGTCCCGATTCTGCGTGCGGGGCTTGGGATGGTCGATGGATTTCTCGACCTTCTCCCGGATGCCAAAGTGGGCCATATAGGTCTTTATAGAAACGAGGAAACGCTTGAACCGATAGACTATTACTCCAAGTTTCCCAAGACGTTAAGCCAAAGTCTTGTTTTCTTGCTTGATCCTATGCTTGCGACAGGAGGGAGCGCTTCTGCTGCAATATCCTTCATCAAGCAAAAAGGGGGGATGAACATCCGGCTGGTCAATCTCGTCGCTGCACCGGAGGGTGTCCTGAAAATATCTATTGACCACCCTGACGTAAGAATATATACAACCTCACTCGACAGGCAGTTAAACCGAAATGGTTACATACTGCCCGGTCTGGGGGATGCGGGAGACAGGGTTTTCGGCACTGATTGAATCCACCCGTACTGTACGACCGGGCCGGCTCGACAGAAGTGAACATCGGGGACATTTCTGCATATCCGAATTACCGCCACAATGCGGATGAGTTCTTGACATTTGTTCTGGAGTATGTATATTTACACAGGTATAAGTTTTCTAAGGATTTAGGGGCTCTGATTTAGAACTTTTAATCATTTGCGGCTGTTTGACATTGTATGGTAGGCAAAACAATAAATAATGCGCTGCAATGGGCGGGTGTAATCCATAAGCCGGACGGATTTGAGGATCGGTTCAGGAGGCTTGTCGAATTATGCAAGAAGAATCTGCCTACGTGCGACGAGGAGTTGATCAAGCGTGCGTTCCTTTTCGGTCTCGATGCGCATATACGGGATCTCCGGGAATCGGGCGAGCCGTACTTCTACCATGCGATCGAAGTTGCGATGATCGTTGCACGCGAAATTCCCCTCGACGATATTTCAGTCGCGGCCGCGCTGCTCCATGACGTGGTCGAGGATACCGAATACGATATCAAGCACATCAGAGAAGAGTTCGGCGACACCATTGCCGACATCGTCGACGGGGCGACGAAGATCAGCGATATATTCCGGAGTCATGAAATTACCCAGGCTGAGAATTATCGAAAACTCCTCCTTTCGATGGTGAACGATATTCGCGTCATCCTTATCAAGTTCGCCGACCGTCTGCACAATATGCGTACGCTTCAGTTTCTCGGACCCGATCGCCAGATGCGCATCGCGAAGGAGACGCTCGAGATATACGCCCCCTTCGCACACCGGTTCGGACTGGCAAAGATCAAGTGGGAATTGGAAGATCTTTCATTCAAGTACCTGTACCCCGACGAGTATGAAAGTATCGCCGCCACCCTGAAGGATAAACGCAGGGAGCGCGAGACGTATATAAAAAAATTCGTGGCGCCGATCGAGAAACGTCTCGGGGAGGAGGGATTTAAATTCGAGATCGAAGGGAGACCGAAACATCTTTGGAGCATTTACAATAAAATTAAACGCAGAAATAAATCGCCCGATGAATTGTACGATCTGTTCGCGGTCCGAATAGTCGTCGATACCGAGAACAACAACGATTGCTTCCAGGTATACGGAATAATTTCAGAAATATACATCCCGATACCCGAGCGGTTCAAGAACTACATATCCGTAGCGAAGAAAAACGGCTATCAGTCGATACACACCACGGTTGTCGGACCGGACGGCAAAATGGTTGAAGTCCAGATAAGGACCATAAAAATGCACGAAGTTGCGGAGAAGGGCGTCGCGGCCCACTGGAAGTACAAAGACAGGGCAGCGTATGTCGATCCCGATCTCGAACAATGGATCAACTGGGTGCGGGATATTTTCGAAAACCCCCAGGATAACGAAGCTCCGGCGCAGCAGCTCCTCGAAAGCTTCAAGCTGAATCTGTATCAGAATGAGATTTACGTATTTACGCCGAAGGGGGACTTGAGGATACTTCCGAAGGGCTCGACGCCTGTCGATTTTGCGTTCGATATACACACCAAAGTCGGACTTCACTGCATCGGAGCCAAGGTCAACGGCAGAATCGTACCGCTCAGTACGATCCTCCAGAGCGGAGATCAGATCGAGATCATCACCTCGAAGAATCAGACGCCGAACATCGATTGGGAACAATTCGTCGTTTCGCACAAGGCAAAATCTCATATCCGGAGATGGCGAAAGGAAGAGGAGAGAAATGTCGTCGAATCCGGCAGGGACTTGTGGCAGAAAAAAATGAAAAAAATGAAGCTGCACGTGAACGACGACGAGCTCCTGAAACATGTGACCACCTTGAAATACAACAATCTGCAGGAATTTTACCTCGACCTCGCATACAATCCGGATACGATCGACGATCACGCCGATTGGCTGCACGACCGGCTCCGCCATACCGCGGGAACGGAAGCGGAGGAGAAGGATGAACCTCAGAACCTCTTCCAGCGCTTTGTAACTACCGCCCGCAATACCTTCGGCGGAATATCGGTTTACGGAAAAGAGGATAATTACCTCCACTCCTACGCCAAGTGCTGCAATCCCATTCCGGGCGACGACATCATAGGATACGTTACCACCGGTTCCGGAATTAAAATCCACAGAGCGAGCTGCAAGAACGTCGAACAGCTTCACCTCCGGAACGAGGACAGGATTGTCGAGGTGAATTGGCCGACCACGAACGGTCAGGTTTTCGTCGTCGGTCTGAAGGTGCACGGCGACGACAGACCCGGACTCATCACCGATATTTCTCAAACCATTTTCAACGTTCGCCAGACTAATATCCGGAGCGTCAATATCGAATCGAAAGACAGCCAGTTCGAGGGCATAGTGATTATCGAGGTTCAGGATCTCGAGCACCTGAACCTGCTCATCGAACGTATGAAAAAGATACGAAGCGTCAAATCTGTTCGCCGGTTCGAAGAATAAATCGTTCTTAAATTCGGGAGTTCACACAGATGCAGAATATAAAAGTGAAAGCTAAAACGTACACCAAGAAAGATGTGGCGAAGAAGGTCGCCGATCTTCGCCATGAGAAGGTGTACATCGCCGAGCAATGGACCGATACTATCTTCGCTGCTCTCAGGGAGATTCTGAAAGAGGCCGATCCCGAGCTGCGCATCGAGATACGGGATTTCGGTGTGTTCGAGGTAAAGCTTACGAAATCCAAGCCGAAGGCGAGAAATCCCCGAACCGGTGAAACGATCTATGTTCCGCCGAGGAGAAAGACACATTTCAAGCCGAGTAAGCTGCTCAAGAATTTTCTCCAGCAGCCAATCGATGAGGAAAAATCCTCCGGCATCTCCGGCATCCGGGATCGGATCGATAATGAAACGTTCAAGTCAGATACGTGAACATGACCGCGTAACGAGCCCCGGCGGCCCGGCGGAACAGACGCGGCGGATACTCGGCATCGATTACGGCGAGCGGAGAATCGGAATTTCTATGAGCGACCCGACCGCTACCATCGCGACGGGATTGACGACCCTGTCGAACGGCCCGGAATTGTTCGGCGAACTCGGGCAATTGATCGCAGACTTCGGTGTCGCGGAAATCATTCTCGGTTTACCGCTGACCATGAAAGGGACCGACTCGGACAAGACGAGAGAAGTGCGTCATTTCAAGGAACGGCTGGAACAAAGATACGAGCTCCCCGTATTCTTCGAGGATGAACGTCTCAGTTCACGGCAGGCATCGGCGTCGATGATCGAGATGAACGCGAGTAAAAAGCAGAGACGCAACAAATCCGGTATTGACCGCATGGCTGCGGCCATCATCCTGCAATCGTATCTTGACCGGAAAAACAAACTCTTTCCTTAACATTTTTGCTGGAGTGCAGAGGGTTGAATTATAAGGATATAGATACGCTCATCGATCAGGGAGAGGGTTCGAGAACCGAATTCAAACGAAAAATATCTACTCCCCGAAAAATCGCTCGAGCAATGATATCGTTTGCCAACAGCAAAGGCGGCGTGATTCTCTTCGGTGTGGACGACGACGGTACGATCGTCGGGGTCGAAAGCGAAAAAACCGAAATTGAACTCATACGCACCGCGGGTACCTTCTTCTGCGATCCTCCGATACTTCCGGATATCGAGGTCGTCGGATATAGAGGGAAGGACATCGTCGTGGCTTTCATCGAAGAGAGCGCGGCGAAACCACATTACTTCGTACAGCAGGAAAACGGGCACGGGGGAAACCATGACCGCGTTTATATCCGGGTCAATGATAAATCCGTCATCGCAAGCGCTGAGATGGTTCATATTCTGCACGAACAGAATGCATCAGCACCGCCGATGACCATTACGATCGGCAATAACGAGCGACGGCTCTTCGAACACCTCGAACGACACAAACGGATCACTCTGAAAGATTTTTTAAACCTGGTAAATATCTCGGAGAGACGCGCTTCGAGAATTTTCGTCAATCTCGTTCGTGCCGGCGTGATTCAGATACACAGGGACGATACCGAGGAGTATTATACCATGGCGGGTTAGCCAGGACGGAGTCCGGGGCATTTCCGGTTGTCGACACACGTCTCAGACCCGGCATCGCCTGAAGAAATCAAAGAGGACTATACCGTACGCGACGGCTACATTGAGCGATTGCTTGGTACCCGTCATCGGAATTTCAACAGCCAGATCGGCATACTGCAGAATTCTATCCGAAATACCGGTTAACTCATTTCCGACGACGAGACAGACGGGGAAGATGGTTTCCGGTACCTCATAGTATGGGATGCTCTGTGACGTCTGCTCGAGTACGCAAATTGTTGTTTTTTCCCGTTTCAGTGACTCCAAGACAGGTACGGCGTCGCCGGAAGCTTCCCATGGGATGGACTCCGTTGCCCCGAGTGCGGTCTTTCTGACCTCGTTTTTTTCGGGTGTGGGAGTATATCCGGTTAGATAGAGTTTTCGAATAAAAGCACCGTCGGAGGTTCTGAAGATCGACCCGACGTTATACATACTGCGGATATTGTCCAATAATCCGTAAAGAGGCGATCTCCGGGCGGAAATGAGAGTCTCGGACGATAACCTGTTTTGCGATATTTCGGTATGCGTAAGTTTTCGTGGAGGAGTAATTATTGCCATAAATTGAAAAAAATGGTATATTTATAATCTGTGAAAATTCTCAAACCGGGATATTGAAACGATTGATTATTGCTATCGACGGAACGGCAGCATCCGGGAAAAGTACCACAGCGCGGCACGTTGCAGAGCGGCTGGGATACCTTCATCTCGATACCGGTTCAATGTACCGAGCAGCAGCCTACGCCGTTCTGAATAATAATATAGATCCCGATGACGTGCAAGGGGTCGAGAATATAGTCACAAACTCAACTATTCGTCTCCGAAAAAACAACGGATTGGAAGTTTTTCTTGATGATGTCCCGGTAACCGACAAAATCAGGACACCCGAGGTAACTGCCGTTGTCAGCAAGATCAGCGCGTATAAGGGCGTTCGCAGTCGCCTGGTCGAGGAACAGAGAGCGATCGGTAGAAACGGAGGGGTTGTCCTGGAAGGACGCGATATCGGGACGGTCGTCTTCCCGGATGCCGAGCTCAAGTTCTTCTTCATCGCAGACGTCGAAAAGAGGGCTGAACGTCGATGGAAGGAGTTAAAGCAGGACGGCATCGAATCGGATTATGTCGAAATCCTGCACGATATCAAGAGGCGGGATCATTTCGATACAACAAGAAAGGCGAGTCCACTGAAAAAAGCCGACGACGCTATCCTGATCGACACATCCGATATGACCATTGAGGAACAGGTAGAGACCGTCCTGTCGTTAGTTCATGAGAAGATGAAAAAAGGAGTTGCCGGATAGGGTGATCGTATGATAAAAGTAACGGTCGACGAAAGATCGGGATTCTGCTGGGGAGTAATCCGGACGGTGGCGATTGCCGAAAAAGAGCTTCAGGAAAGGGGCGAGATGTACTCCCTCGGGGATGTCATCCACAATCCCATGGAGATCGAACGTCTCGAACAGAAGGGCTTGAAAACCATCACGGCCGAAGAGCTTGCAGGTAAGAAAAATGCCAGGGTGCTCATCAGGGCGCATGGCGAACCTTCTTCGACATATAAAACCGCGCGCGAAAACGGAATCGAGATAATCGATGCAACCTGTCCCGTCGTCACGAAGGTACAGGAACGAATCCGGAAATTCTATGATCAGGGATATCAGATCGTCGTCTTCGGTAAAAAAGAACATGCCGAAGTGATCGGGCTCGTAGGGCAAACCAATAACGAGGCAATCGTCGTAAAATCCGTCGGGGAAATCAGCAACCTGGACCTGAACCGGAAAACGGTTCTCTTCTCCCAGACCACGATGGACAAACAGATGTTCCAGCTCGTCAAAACCGAACTTGAAAAAAGGGTCAAGGAATTGGTCGTTGAAAGCATGGAGGAAGTAGCGGTCGATTTTCATGCGAAAGACACAATCTGCGGCCAGGTTTCGGGCAGGGATAAAAAGCTCCGCATATTCGCTGCGGAAAATCAGGTCATCGTGTTCGTTGCGGGAAGGGCAAGCTCCAACGGAAAGGTGCTGTTTAACATATGCAAAGAGGTCAATCCAAATACACACTTCATCGAGCACGCCGGTGAAATCGATTATGCATGGTTCGAAGGCGTAGAATCGGTCGGCGTTACCGGTGCAACATCGACGCCGCAATGGCTCATGGAAGAGATCAAAAATAAGATACTTTTCGAAACAAAATCTAATTCACCGAATCCAATCACCATCTAAAAACAAAAACCATTTGTTCCGAATGCAGGGACAAACGTTGTAGGAGGCTTAATGGTTGAAGATCTAAAAACCAAATCCACAAGCGATGTAATAGACGCGGAGTATACCCCCGACGAGTTCAGGGAACTCGAGCAGATGTACGAGGGAACACTCTCGAAAATCAGCGAAGGAGAGATAATCCGGGGAAGAATTGTTACGATTCGCGACGACAGCGTCGCAATTGATATCGGTTTTAAGTCTGAGGGCATTATTCCCAAATCCGAATTCTCGAATCTCGACGATCTCAATATCGGCGACGAGATCGAGGTTGTGCTCGAAAATGTCGAAGATCCGGACGGACAATTGGTACTTTCAAGAAAACGCGCCGATTATATCCGGGCATGGGAACGGGTCCTGACCGCATACGATAAAGGCGAGGTGCTTCAGGGAAGATGCATGCGGCGTATTAAAGGCGGTATTGTCGTCGATCTCATGGGCATCGACGCCTTTCTTCCGGGATCTCAGATAGATGTGAGACCTGTGCGGGATTTCGATCAGTATATCGGGAAATCGATGGATTTCAAACTTGTGAAGGTAAACCACCCCTACGAAAACGTTGTCGTCTCGCACAAAGTACTGATAGAGGAGGAGATTGCAGATCAGCGAAAGGCGATTCTCGAAGGTCTGGAGAAGGGACAGATACTCGAAGGCCATGTGAAAGCAATAACCGACTTCGGCGTCTTCGTCGACCTCGGCGGCGTCGACGGCCTGATTCATATCACCGATCTGTCATGGGGACGAATCAACCATCCGTCGGAGATCGTAAAACTCGATCAGACCGTCAACGTGGTGGTTCTCGATTTCGATGAAGAGAAAAAACGGATTTCACTCGGCTACAAACAACTTCAACCTCATCCGTGGGAAAATATCGATACCAAGTATCCCAACGGCACAAAGGTTACCGGAAAGGTCGTATCGCTCACCGATTACGGCGCATTTATAGAAATCGAGAAGGGAATAGAAGGCCTGATTCATATATCCGAAATGAGCTGGACCCAGCATATCAAGCACCCCTCACAGGTCGTTTCGATGGGTCAGATGATCGAAGCGATCATTCTCAATCTCGATGTCCAGGATAAGAAAATATCTCTCGGTATTAAACAGCTCGAACCCGATCCATGGCAGAATCTCCTGCACAAGTACCCCGTCGGCTCGCGTCATTCCGGAACCGTCCGCAATCTTACGAATTTCGGCGTGTTCGTCGAACTTGAAGAGGGCGTCGACGGCCTTATCCATATCTCCGATCTCTCCTGGACCAAGAAGATCAGACATCCCGGTGAAATGGTTAAGAAGGGGGACCAAGTCGAGGTCGTCATACTGAACATCGACGTCGAGCAGCGCCGTATATCTCTCGGTCATAAACAGATCGAAGAAAATCCATGGGAGACGTTCACGAATGCATACCGCGTCGGTACGGAGACACAGGGCACCGTATCGCGCATTATCGAGAAGGGTCTCATAGTCGAGCTTCCGCTCGGCGTCGACGCATTCATCCCGTCGTCTCAGCTTTCGAACGAACCGATAAAAAACCTTGCGCAGGCTTTCGATGTCGGCAAGGTTCTCCCGCTGACTGTCTTAGAGTTCGATAAGGAGAGCAAAAAGATCGTACTCTCGCTCGTCGAGTATCTTAAAGGCAAAGAGCAATCGGAGATCGATAAATTCACGAAGGAGATCAATCTCCAAACGCCCGCAACGGTCGGAGAGCTGAGCGGATCGACCGCCAAGCCTAAAAAGGAGGCCGAACTCGATCCACAGGCGGAGCTTGAGGCCCGTTTAGCGGAGGATTCGGGATCCTTCGAGAAGAAGGAAAACCGGCGTGAGGAAAAGTCACAGGAAGAACTGAAGGAAGCGGAAAAGGGCTCAAATTCCTGAGCATCCGCGGTAACTTATCAAAGAGTTGTCTGCCCGCCCGTTTCGGCCGCGAGCGACAACTCTTTTCTTTTTGCACGGAACATGAAGGCAACCTTCCATACACTCGGCTGTAAACTCAACTACGCGGAAACGTCCGCATTCATGAATCAATTCCGGAAGCTGGGATTCGAGGTATCGGACGACATCAGACAACCGGCAAAAGTCTGCGTTATCAATACCTGCTCGGTCACCGGAAAAGCGGACAGTGAATGCCGCCAGATTGTCAGAAGAGCGCTTAGGCACGCACCTGACGCCTATATCATCGTCGTCGGTTGTTATGCGCAACTTGCGCCTGAAGAGATTGCATCAATAGACGGGGTTGATCTCGTCCTCGGCTCGTCTGAAAAATTTTCCATACTCGAATACGCAGACCGCGAATTCAGGAAAAGCGGAACACCTGCCGTTCGCGTTGCCGCCATCGACGAAGCATCGGGATTCGGCCCTGCATATTCGTTCGACGGCGACCGCAGAACACGCTCATTTCTAAAAATTCAGGACGGATGCGACTATCATTGCACATTCTGCACCATTCCACTCGCGCGCGGGATGAGCAGGAGTCAGTCCGTCGATAATACGATAGCGCAGGCACGCAGTCTTGTCGATGAAGGATTCAGGGAGATCGTCCTGACAGGCGTCAACGTCGGGGATTACGGCAAGAAAACCGAATCGTCGCTGATCGATCTGGTGAAAGAACTTGAGAAGATCGACGGATTGAGGAGGGTAAGGATCAGTTCGATCGAGCCGAATTTGCTCAACGACGAATTGCTTGAATTCTGGTCCTCGTCGAAAGTGCTTGTTCCTCATTTCCATATTCCCCTCCAGAGCGGAGACGACTCCGTTTTGAAATTGATGCGGCGCAGGTATACGACCGGATACTATGCGGGGCTTATTGAAAAGATTATGAAACTCATACCCGACGCGGGTATCGGCGCGGATGTGATCGCAGGATTTCCCGGGGAAACGGATGCCGGTTTTGAAAATACCTACAGATTCCTCGTTCAACTCCCCGTCAGCTATCTTCATGTATTTACGTATTCCGAACGGGAGAATACACCCGCTGCGAAATTGCCGGGACGGATTCCTGTCGAAGAGCGTACGCGAAGGACGCGGATGCTCCGCATCCTCAGCAGGAAGAAACACCGTGCGTACATGGAACGATTCATCGGGAGAAGGGTCGACGTATTATTTGAAGAATCATTCAGAAATGGTTACATTACAGGACTCACGAAGGAATATGTGCGGGTTGCCGTTTCGTCCCAGGCATCGTTGCTGAACACGATGGCCGATGTCAGGATCGACAGAGTAGACGAAGAACTTGCATTCGGCTCTATCATGGAACCGGAGAAAACCCCGCACGCTTACCGGCATCGTACATTTCAATTACCCGTGGTACAAGGATGATAATGAAATTCAAACTCCGCTCCACAATGCAGGCCGCAGCGATCGTGTTCCTGCTCTCCGTTTCGTCTGTTCATGCACAGGATGCACAGCCTGGAAATTTCACCATTTATCGGTTCGGGTCCGATACACAGCTTCTCGGCCCATGGCACGCTCCGTATACCGGAACGGGGGAATTTGCATCGATCAAAGATCGCAAGAATCCCGGATTGGCCGTACTCTACTCGCTTGTCTTGCCGGGAATGGGAGAGCTCTATGCCGGCAACTTCTCTACGGGGAAATATTTACTCGGAACGGAATTGAGTCTATGGCTTTCGCTCTACGGACTGCATTCCTACGGATCCTGGCTCAGGAGCGATGCCCGATCATTCGCAGCAACCTATGCAGGGGTAGATCCGTCGGGAAAAGACGATAAATTTTTTGTGAATGTCGCCAACTTTACCTCGCGTAATTTATACAATGAAAAAAAACTGCGCGACCGCGATCCTGCAGCGGTATATACGGATCCCACCTTCGACTGGGACTGGCAGAGCGACGATTTGAGACAAGAATACCGTACTCTGCGCGTCAGGAGCGACCAGATGCTCAATGCGGTACGATTTGCCGCAGTGGCTATTATCGCCAATCATGTTATCAGCGCCATCATCGCCGGTACTTCGGCTTCGCGCTACAACGAACAACTCGAACGGTCCGGTCCTCTCGGCAGCTTGAGCTTCGGTCTGATACCTCTGCCGGACGGCTTCATGGCCGGAATACAGCATTCGTTCTGATTCCCTTCTATGGATTCACCCGATCATCACTCTATTCGACGTTTTAAAATCGTGCTCGAATACGACGGTACCGAATACGTCGGTTGGCAGGTTCAGCCAAACGGCAAATCGATACAGGAAACGATGGAGAAGACGCTAGCTCAGTTCATAGGCGCCCCGGTTTCTGTTGTCGGCGCCGGACGTACCGATTCGGGTGTCCATGCTCGCGGTCAGGTTGCGCATGCAGACATAGCTACGTCCATGTCATGCGATCAGCTCAGGAATGCATTGAATGCGCTGCTTCCGCGGGATCTGGTAGCCGTTGTGATCTCGGAAGTCGAATCCACTTTCCATGCGAGGTATAGCGCTGTGGAGCGGCGGTACACGTATACCATTACAACCCGGCCGGTCGCGCTGGACCGGCGACTTGCATGGTATGTGCCGTTTCCGCTCGAATTTTCCCTCCTTGCACAATGCTGTACGTTCATCCTGGGTGAACATGATTTTACCGCATTCACCAAAGACGACGCGAATGTTAAACATCACCGATGCACCGTTCGATCCGCCTTGTGGGAGCAGAGAGAACACAGGCTGGTATTCTTCATCGCCGCGAACCGATTCCTGCATCATATGGTCAGATCCCTCGTCGGTACGATGGTAGAGGTCGGCAGAGGTTATTTCACAACTGCTCATTTTGCCGGACTCTTCGAATCCAGAAACCGGGCGGATGCCGGTCCTACCGCTCCTCCCGCAGGCCTCGTTCTCGAGGAGGTAGTTTATGACTGAGCTCCTCATAACCATACTGCTCTTAATCACTGCAGGATGTCTGGTCGCGGCAGAGTCGGCCATAGTCGGCACATCGAAACAGAAAATCGGCCGATATACAGAAGAAAAACGATCCGGAGCCAGATCTCTTGAACAGATCAGGCAGTTTCCCGACCAAGTTTCGGAATCCGTGAGAATGGTAGTACTTTTTCTGATCCTGTCTGCCGCGGCTACCTCAGGTCTTCTCATCGCCCGGCTGATAGAACCGATCATTCAGAGCTTGTCTTACAACTGGATCCAGCAAATCAGCTACCCGTTTTCACTCCTTGTCGCTGTAGCGATAATGCTCTTCGTTATTCAGCTTTTTGTCTACGGGATACCGCGTCAAATAGGAAGAAGGTATCATCACAGAATCGCGCTCGCAGCGGCTCCGGGAGTCCGGTGGCTCATCACGGCACTCACGCCACCGGTCCGGCTTCTGCATTCTCTGGCGGGAATATTTCCCGGCGGCGCAGATAAAACCGGAGGTGCGCCGTATTCCCGTCCCGAGATTGTTTCCATTATCGAGCAGAGTAAACGGTTCGGGGTGATAGAGTCGGAAGCGTACGAAATCATTAACAGGGTGCTGGAATTCAGCGAAACGACTGCGAAAGAGATCTTGATCCCACGGCCTGATATCGTCGCGATCGATATCGAAACGCCGCGGGAAGAGATCGTCAGAATCATTACTGAAGAGGGATTCTCCCGCGTTCCGGTTTATGAGGAGACGCTCGACAATATTATCGGCATCCTCTATGCAAAAGACCTTATTCCCATGATCGCATTCGGTGAAGTTATAACACTGGAGGATATTATCCGCCCAGCGAATTTTGTCCCGGAAACGAAACGGATCGGCAGAATGCTCAGGGAATTCCAGAGACAGAAGATACACCTCGCCATCGTCATCGACGAATTCGGCGGAACGGAGGGAATCGTCACGCTCGAGGACATCATCGAAGAGATCGTCGGAGAAATTCATGACGAGTACGACGAGGTCAAACAGGCGTATACCCGCAGTACCGACGGTACATGGATCGTCGACGGGGGAATGAATATCTCGGATTTCAACTCGACATTCTCCGCCCAGGTCCCCGAGGATGTCGACTATGAAACGGTAAACGGGTTCCTCCATAAAATAACCGGCAGAATACCGGACATCCATGAAGAGATTCAATTCGGCAATCTGAGCTTCACGATACTCCGGAAAAGCGAACGCAGAATCGAGAAGATCCGGGTAAAGCGTTACCAGCAATCCAGAATATTCTAATCGGTGAATGATTTCATGAAAATCGGTATTTTCGGAGGTTCGTTCAATCCACCGCATATCGCTCACTGTATACTCGCCGAATATATATTGGATGAACTCTCCCTGGACAGATTCATCTTTGTCCCTGCTGCAATTCCACCTCACAAAGAAGCCGATTCGCTGCTGGATGCACATATACGACTTCATCTGACACAGCTCGCGGTTAGCGGCAACCCCCGCATCGCAGTGTCCGACACCGAAATCCGGCGCGGAGGAATTTCATATACCGTCGATACTCTCGAGGATCTCCGGAGCCAACATACCGGCGCCGAACTGTTCCTTATAATGGGAGTAGATAATCTGATCGGCCTCGGGAGTTGGAAGGATTACAACAGACTGTTTTCTCTGTCCACGATCATCATCATGAACCGACCCGGATTCGATTCTCAGGAGATAAATCCCGATTTATTGCAGAGAATCACGATGATAGACGTTCCTTATCTTGATATCTCCTCAACCGGCATCCGGAAAAGACTCAGGGAGAAGAAATCGATCAAATATCTCGTCAGCAAAGCGGTAGAGGATGAGATCGTTCGCAAAGGATATTATATGTAAAAGGAGCGATCCTCGATGGAATTTTTCATCGGAAAGTCGAAATTGGAATTCATTCGCGGTGAAATTACCGTACAGGAGACGGATGCGGTGGTGAATGCCGCGAATTCGGAATTAGCCCCCGGAGGAGGCG
Source organism: uncultured Ignavibacteriales bacterium (assembly GCA_964495085.1). Taxonomy (GTDB): domain Bacteria; phylum Bacteroidota; class Ignavibacteria; order T3Sed10-11; family T3Sed10-11; genus CAZBUK01. The sequence continues at coordinate 11,710 of CAZBUK010000052.1, read as the reverse complement.
TCGCCGGGGCGATTCACCGGGCTGCAGGCCCGGGTTTGTGGGAGGAATGCAGGAAAATCGGCGGATGTAAAACCGGCGAGGCGGTCATAACCGCCGGCCACCGGCTCAAGGCACGATACATTATTCATACCGTCGGACCGGTATACGGAAGCACACCGAACGATCCGATGATGCTGAGATCAAGCTATGAACAAAGTCTGCGACTCGCCGGCAGGTACAACATTGAAAGTATCTCTTTCCCTTCGATCAGTACCGGCGCTTTCGGATATCCTGTCGAAGAAGCGAGTGAAATCGCCGTCAGAACCGTTCTCGGTTATCTGACCCGTCACCCCGAGATGAAATTGGTACGCTTCGTTCTCTTTTCGGATCGCGATCTTGCTGTATACGAGGGAACTGCGAAGAAGGTAATAATTGCTTAAAACAGATACGAATTAACACTGATTGCCGTTACTTCGGCTTCCGGTTCATAGATTCCGTCTCCTCCTCAGCCGGATGCCGCTCTCAATTACTCGGAGATACAGCGGTAATCTCTTCCGGGATCCCATCCTCCGATATAACATAGGCAAGGATTGCCATCGCAATCGAGCCCAATTCTAATTCCCTGGGATTGACCTTATCTATCGTATCTTTCGCCGAATGATGAATGTCAAAATACCGCTGTGAATCGGGAAGCAGCCCGATCGCGATCGTGCCGGATTGCTTGAGAGGGGATATATCTACTCCTCCGAATCCCTTCGTTATCTGGTACATTTGAAGCCGTTGAAACAGCGATACATACCGTTTGAAATAACCGACGACTTCATCGGTACTGTCGATCGTAAATCCAATGGGAAGAAAACCCCCGCGATCCGACTCGATTGCAGCGATGTGCCGTTCACCTTCCCTGAGCGGCGAAATTGCATATCCGCGCCCGCCCGAGACGCCGAATTCCTCATTCGCATATAAAACAGCCCGGATAGTTCGTTTTGGTCTTAATCCTGCATCCTTCAGCAATGCGAGCGCCTGTATCGCCTGAGCGCATCCGGCTGCATTGTCGTGTGCGCCGACCGAAATGTCCCAACTATCGAGGTGGCATGCAACAACAATAACTTCATCCGGAACCGCTGCACCGCGAAGCTCGCCGATAACATTATGATTTTCTACATCAGGTAACGTGGATGAATTTATTTTCAGGTAAACGGATATATCGGGTTCTTCATGTAATAGTTCACTGATCATATCGGCGTCCGACGTGCTCAATGCAGCAGCCGGCAGCAGGGGGAGCGAAGAATCGTACCTCATTCCGCCCGTATGCGGAAAGCTGTCGATCTGTGTAGTTATAGATCGAACGAGGACTGCGGCTGCGCCGTACTTTGCAGCCTCAATTGCTCCCCTCGATCTCTGATTGACTGCCTCCCCGTATGCTCTGAATGAATCGACATATCTGCGTTCCATGGGCCGGTTGAAGAAGACGATCTTTTCTTTCACACGGGATGATATGCTTTGCAGTTCAGCGAAGGATTTTACTTCCACAATGCCGGCCGTGATTCCCTCCGGCGGGGTTGCAACGCTCCCTCCCAAAGCCAGTATATTGAGCGGAATGCCCGCAAACCGGTTCGATTTTACAATTCGTGCTTCCTCGGGTTCGCCGCGCAGCCATCTCGGTACCTCGACCGATTCCAACCACACCCGGTCGAACCCAAGGTCCTCCATAAGTCTCAATGAAATTCTGGTTGCAGATGCATATCCTTCGGTACCGGCGAATCTGGGTCCTGCCTCCAATATAGATTCAAGAAATTGAAATGTGCGCTCACCCGCCAAACCTTCGGTAGCGATCTTTTCGGCAATTTCATCATATCTGGATGGATCACCGGGATTGAATGCCAGCAGAGAATGAGATTGCCACATCAATAAACACAGAATGATTCGAATCCAATGAGTTGGGGAAGATATCATACTGCATTCCTCTGAGAAGTAATTTATAGAAAAAGATTTTTCATGATACGAATAGCCTTATATAATCACAATATTGTCTTGCAATATTGATCTTAAAATGATAATTTCCCGAATTATTCTACTGAAATTTAATCTGATCCGGTACTGAAGCGGAATTGTTCGATCCGACAAATTCTGCACTCAATGAGTCATCGAGGGAAATATATTTATTAGATACGCAATTAATTGAATAGCTTAATTTATTAATATAGAAGGAGATACATAGATTGATCAAACATATAGTGATGTGGAAAATGAAGCCCGGAAGCGGGGAAGAACATCCGCCGAATATCGTCAAGCTTATGAAACAACAGCTTGCGGTACTCCCAGTAAAAATCCCGGAAATTCGCCGGTTCGAAATAGGTATTAACTTTCTGGAATCACCGGCAGCATACGATATATGCTTATTATCGGAATTTGCTACCAGAGAGGATCTTGCTGCGTATCAGGAGCATCCTGAACATAAGAAAGTGGCTCAATATATCCAGTCGGTAACGGCCGGGCGGGTATTGGTAGATTATGAAGTTTAATAATTCCGGCCGGATGGACGTCCGGCCGGAATATGGATGGGAGCGATTTGCTATGAGCGTTTTTGAGGACCGGCATTCCGGATTTCAACGGATACCTCTTTTTCGAACTGGGTAAAGTTCTCTCTGAACATCGCGACGAGTCTTTCCGCAGCTTCATCGTATTTCTTCTTATCCTTCCACGTACTGCGGGGATCCAGCACATCCGGCGGAATATCAGGACAGGACACCGGAACGTGTACTCCGAAGTATGGATCAATGCGGGTCTCCACACTTTCCAATTCACCGTTCAGTGCGGCGTTCAGCATTGCACGAGTATGCTTGATCGACATGCGTGATCCTTCACCGTACGGTCCTCCGGTCCAGCCGGTATTCACGAGCCAGCAGGTCGCTTTGTGTTTTTTAATCTTTTCACCGAGTAATTTTGCATAGATCGAGGGGTGCAACGACATAAATGGAGCGCCGAAACAGGTACTGAAAGTCGCCTTCGGTTCGGTAACTCCTTTCTCGGTTCCCGCTACTTTTGCGGTATACCCCGAGAGAAAATGAAACATCGCCTGTTCGGTAGTAAGTTTCGCGATCGGTGGTAGAACGCCGAAGGCATCGGCGGTCAGCATGATTATGTTCTTCGGATGTCCTGCCATGCCGTCCCGCACGATATTCTCGATGTGAGTAATCGGGTAAGCAGCGCGAGTATTCTCCGTGAGACTGCCGTCATCAAGATCGGTCCGTCTGGTCTCGGAATTGATAGCTACGTTCTCGAGAACCGTTCCAAACGTACGAGTAGTCTCATAAATATCGGGTTCCGCTTCGCGTGAAAGTTTGATCACTTTCGCATAACATCCTCCTTCGAAGTTGAACACGCCCTTATCGCTCCAGCCATGCTCATCGTCGCCGATGAGTATTCGATTCCTGTCGGCGGAAAGGGTTGTTTTGCCCGTACCTGATAATCCGAAGAAAATCGCAACGTCTCCTTTTTCTCCCATATTCGCAGAGCAGTGCATGGAGAGCACGTTTTTAAGCGGGAGAAGATAGTTTAGGACAGAAAATATAGATTTCTTCGTTTCGCCTGCATAACTCGTGCCGCCTATAAGAACTAATTTCTTTCCGAAGTTAACGATGATAAATACCTCAGAGTTAGTGCCGTCGACCTGCGGATCGGCATAAAAATTCGGCATGTTGATGACGGTAAAATCGGGTTTATGGGTCTTAATCAATTCTTCGTCGTATTTGATCTGGATAAATAGATTCCGGGCGAAGAGATTGTGCCAGGCAAATTCATTGATTACCCGTATGGGAAGCGTGAAGTTCGGATCGGCCCCCGCATAACAATCCTGGATAAACAATTCTTTCCCTTGGATATATGCTTTCATTTTTTCATAAATATCCGTGAACTTCTCCTCGTCAATGGGCTTATTAACCTTTCCCCACCATACATGTTTCTCGCTGCTTGGTTCCCTGACGATCATTTTATCATTCGGACTTCTTCCGGTATGCTGTCCGGTTCGGACAACGATCGGACCAAGGTGGGAAAGCAGTCCTTCCCCGCGTTTTATGGCCTCCTCGACGAGAGCAGGTGTCGGGAGGTTGTAGTGAATTGTCCGGATATTCTTGATCCCCATTTCCTTGAGTTCTTCCCGGATTTTATCTGTTCGATACATTTATATTACCTCATTGTAGTCATTGGTTAAGAGTACGTGGCCACCCCTGCCGTTCCCGCGCCGATAAGTTCTTATTTGGGATGTTCCTCAAAGTTGAGATTTATAATATACGCAAGAATTTGGCATCATTCAATTATCACTGGTTTCGGGTGTTCTGGTACGTTGAATAAATAGAAAACTTTAGCTACTATATTAAATCTATTAAAAAATTACCTGATATCGCAAATCAATTATATACATTGCGTATCGGTCTCCCGGAAAAGACGCTTATTCATCAGATAATGGCTCTCGTATTATAAGTTTTTCCACCTGAACATACGTGGTTATGTACTCATTCGATCAGAATAAGTCTCTCGCAGGCAAGCTCCTCGGCTACCTCTCGAGGGAACTCGGACTCTCAGATCTTGATTATATGCTGCCGCCGTCTGAAGTTCAATCGTGCGATGGCGGCACGACGTATCGGTTCAGGCTGTTCGGCGGTCCAAAAGAGCTCGCACATTTTCTCATCCTGAAATTGTACGATGACACCGATCTCCCGGTCAGGATTCCGTTCGAAACGACAGTACAGAATATTTTATTCGGCGTCGGTCTGCCGGTGGCTAAAATTCATTTCTCAGAACCCGATACGTCGGTGCTCGGAAAACCCTTTACGGTTATGGACGAATTGAAGGGGGAACCGGTCTTCGATCCCGGTTTGCTCGTCAATCGCAACAAATACAAGTCAGTACGCCAGCTCGCACGCGGGAGATCGCTCTTACCGCACCTGCTCGCTTCTGCGTTAGGCACCCTCCACAGCGTACCGCTCGATGATTTCACACGCGAATTACGCGATATAAGATTTCCGTTGGAACATATCAGTGTGAACGGGAGACTTTACCAGATGTACAGGCGAGTGCAAACCGCACGAAGCGTCATGCTCGAACCGGCGATAATGTGGTTTATATCTCATCTTCCGGGTTCCGGGTCGGCTCCTGTTATCTGTCACGGAGATCTCCATCCCCAATATCTTCTCTCCCATCGGGGTTTGATTAACGGCATTTTGAACTGGTCGATCAATTCAGTTGTCCTGGGCGATAGGATGTACGATGTCGGAAGAACATATGCCATACTCAAATGGATGATACCTGGAATACTCCGGTATGTATCGGGGTTCGAAAGAGGAGTAAATCTTCATCAAGCAAACCTTTTCCTGAAATATTACGGGAATTATTCACCGATCGACCGCCACGAGATCAGGTATTACGAATTACTCTGGTGCATCGATACGGTTATCACGGTTATCGAGCAAAGCGGGGCCGATTCATGTATTTTCCGGAAACAATTGCCGGGAAACAGAATCGAGCACATGCGTTTGGCAAAACACTCGATCGGCTATTTTAACCGCGAAACCGGATTGAATATTCATCCGATTCAGGTATCAGTATAGGTTCACCGGTATGAATGGTTCCGGGAAATCAATCCTCAGGAAATATAGGAGATGGTTCCCGTCTGTGATACTGGCACCGATATGTCTCTACCTGATCCTGAATCGTTTCGAATACCTGCTCATCGATAACTTTAATCTTATTATTCATGAAGGAGGGCACGGAATATTCTATTTCTTTCCGCGGTTTATTTACATCGCGGGGGGAACGATCATGCAAATCCTTATCCCGGGCCTCGTCGTCCTTTATTTCTATGTCAACGGATATAGAACGGGTATTCAATTCGGATTATTATGGCTCGGCCAGAATTTTATTAATGTCAGCGTCTATGCCGCGGATGCGCAGGTACGGAAATTACCTCTCCTCGGCGGCCGCGGTTCGGTACACGACTGGCATTATATGCTCAGCTCGCTCGGAATATTACAATATGATTATGTCATCGGCTATATATTCTATGGCGTTGCAATTCTCATTTTTATATATTTGCTTGTATTGCCGTTGTTTATGACAGACAGGGAAAGGGATCAATGAATAAGCTTGCCGTTGATATTGTGCTCATCCCGGACAAATCAGTCTCGGAATCAGCGATATCGCTGAACAGATCGCTTGAGTCTGCGGAACAGAAGATCATACTCGACAACGATACATGCCTCCCGCACGTTTCGCTCGCGATGGGCGTCTTGAATATGGGAAATATAGAACGAATAGCGGAGGGTTTAAAGGAGATGATCCGTCAACTTAATGTTCCGGAGCTGCACATTACCGCGGTCGAGACGGTCGAGGCAACGGAGGCTGAGACTATCTCGACGCTTCTCCTGGAGAAGACGGCTCTGCTCTATGAGTACCATGTGCAAGCTATGCAGCTCGCGGAGGCATATTTTACAAGCGATGCATCGATGGAAAATTTCTACCCGGATCCTCCACCGGAAGAAATTACGCTATTCTGGCTCAATAGATATGCGGTCAACTCTGCCTATTCAAAATTCAACCCCCATATAACGTTAGGAACCGGCATACTGAAGATGACCCGGGAGATCGCTCCCGGTCGATCGCAACCGGTCTCTCTGGCGCTATTCCAACTTGGAAATTACTGCACATGCCGTAAAAAATTACTCGATTATCCATTCTCTTGAAGAACGCCCCGGCAGGACGAATGACATCTCATCGCGCTTACCTCTGATCAAGAATGAATTTTTTTAATGTTCAATACATTGCGATGCAGACTAATCCGGAGAAATTAGTTTCATGAAATCCGTAAAATCATTTTTATATCAATGTATTATCCTTATCTCCTGCATGTATGTTCAACCCGTCTGCTCGCAGGTTCTTCCGCTTTTCGGAGACCGGCCGGCTCTTCTGTCGGATGCTTATAATCCGGCGGTTCCGGTACCGGATGAAATCTTAGGGTATCGGCTGGGAACCAAGCATACATATCCGCATCTCATTGTCAGATATTTTGAGGAAGTAGCCGGGAGAAGCGACCGCGTACAAGTCGGCGTACATGGGACCACTCATGATGACAAGCCGCTCATACATGCGTTGATAACATCACCGGAAAATTTCAAGCGTTTGGAAGAAATCCGGCTCAGAAATCTTCTCCTCTCCAGCGGGTCGAATACCTTGGTCGAACAGGACCTCTCAGAGATGCCCGCGGTAGTCTGGATGGGATATGGCGTTCATGGTAACGAGGCGAGCAGTTTCGAAGCGGCGATGCTTCTCTTATATCATCTGGCAGCAGGTGAAAGCGAATTTATAGAATCTCTTCTGACGGAAGCGGTAATTCTGCTTATTCCCAGTCTGAATCCCGACGGTCATTTGCGGCATGTCCACTGGGTTAACTCAAACCGCGGAAGCGTACCGACCGGCGATCCTCATGGCAGGGAACACAACGAGCCATGGCCGGGGGGACGAACAAATTACTACTGGTTCGATCTCAACAGGGATTGGCTGCCGCTTCAACATCCGGAATCACGCGCCAGAATGCAGCTCTATAACGAATGGCGCCCTCAGATCGTTGCCGATTTTCACGAGATGGGAAGCAATGATACCTATTTTTTTCAACCTGGGGTATCGTCCAGATATAATCCGCAGATCCCCGCCGGTTCAATCGGTTTGCTGAACAGGATAGGGAGCTATCATGCTTCCGCTCTCGATGAAAGCGGAGTACTCTATTTTTCGAATGAAATATTTGATGATTTTTATATCGGCAAGGGATCGACCTATCCGATGGTAACCGGCTCGATCGGAATTCTCTTCGAGCAGGCATCCTCACGGGCTTTAATGCGTGAAACGGATCATGGGATTCTCCATTTCAGCGATGCGATATACCACCAATTTACCACATCGGTCTCTACGCTCTCTGCCGTACAAACAATACGAATCGATCTGTTGAAAAACCAATTAGATTTTTACAGGAGTTCCAACCATGTCGCATCCCGTTCACCCGTCAAGGCATTTATTATAGACGGAAGGGGTGATCAGGCCCGTCTCCACGAATTTGCCCGACTACTGCAGCGGCATCGCATAAAGGTCTATGCATTGAAAGAAAATATTGAGATGAGAGGTAAACGATATGCTGCCGGGGAAGCCGTGGTAATACCCGTCGATCAGGCGGAGGCACGATTAATCCTTGCATCTCTCGGGCGTATGACCGAATTTGCGGACTCGATATTTTACGATGTTTCAACCTGGACCCTTCCGCTTGCCTTCGGTCTTGATTGTCTGGAATATATGCGTCATCCCGGCGGTCTCTTGGGCGCAGAATTGCCAGATTCTCCGACACCTTCCCGGTCCGTCCCTTTCACTGCAGCTCGGTATGCATATGTTTTGGATTGGAACGATTTCTTCGCACCGAGGACGCTCTTCAGAATACAGAACCAGGAGATCAGAACTTATGTTTCGTCCCGGCCGCTCAGCCTCATGACCGCGGATGGGCAGATCGTTAGTCTCGATCGCGGCGCGGTCATTATTCCGGTAAAACAATCCGGTATCGATGAAAACCGGATCCATGCGGCCGTTGCGGATCTTGCTCTCGAAGAAAGAATTAAGTTATACCCGATCAACTCAGGCCGCTCCCTCGCCGGGCCGGATCTGGGAAGTCCGGCGATAAGCGTTCTTGAGAAACCGGAGATTGCCTTGGTGGTCGGCCGGGGAGTATCGGCAGGCGAGGCCGGGGAGGTATGGTATTTATTAAATGAAAGATTCCAAATGCCATTAGCGTTAATAGATATCGACCGGTTATCTCAAGTAAATTTGAACAAATATAATACGCTCATACTGGTACACGGTAACTATTCCGGACTCGGACACCAACAGATACAAAATATCAAGGATATGGTCGGGAAGGGGGGATTGCTGATAGCGACAAAAAACGCATCGCGATTTATCATAGAAAATCAAATCGCCGAAGGGAGCGTTTCCGGAACCGACGTAGATTCACTTGCCGTTCCGTATGAATCTATTCGTTCAATACGCGGAGCGCACCGAGTGGGAGGGGTGATATTCGAGGCGGTGCTTGATCATACTCATCCGGTCGGATACGGTTTTGACGTGCTCATTCCGATATTCAGAAATCATGAGGTGCGATTCGAATTATCACCAAAATCCGGTGAGAACGTAGCCCGTTATACAGATGATCCGGTCTTGAGCGGCTATTTATCCGATAGAAGACTGAACGAACTAAGAGGATCTGCGGCGATAATTGCTCAGAAAAGTGGAGAGGGACACATCGTACTCTTTGCGGATAATCCCAATTTCAGATCTTTCTGGTATGGAACGAACCGGTTATTTCTCAACGCGCTCTTCTTCGGGAAATCATTCTAGGGCCGCGACTTTCATACGCAGCACATGCATGCCCCCCGCTATCCGATGATTTGACGAACCGATCTAAACCGTCAGATCCGTCTGAGAAATATATTGATGAAGATCAGAAAAATACCGGAACCCATAATGGACCAGAAGATCGGAACCACTTCCGGACCCACCTGTACTGTGAATAAGTCCGGTAATTCCAGTAGCCGTGCCAAAGTAATCCCCAGATATGCTCCGAAAAGTCCCAGCGCTGTGGAGCCAATAATACCACGTTTGCGGAATCCGATAATAGCCTGACCGAGTGAAATGCATATTGCTACGATGACCACTAGAATCACGAAATCGAAAAACGTCATACACGACCTCCGTATATTGCCGAATCTGACGGTTCAATGTACGCAACCGCTCCCCTTTTGATTGTCGTGGTCCTCCCATCGTTCGCTCGCCATTATTTTGATAGCAACCAAAAGTAGGGTATAATATAATTATTAGAAAACATTAATCAAGTGTTTTGGAAAAATATTTTGGGAAAAATATATCCCATGATATTTGCGATCCAAAGGTTTAAATATGGCTATTTTCTCCATAATTACGTATTTTTACCTTTGGCTGGGGAGAGACCCCGGCAGCCTGTCATCACTTTCCGTGGAGCATCCATGAACCACCATCGAATCTCAGTTATCATGTGCGGCTTCCTTATCTGGAATCTTCTCGGATGCACGTCCGTCGACCCGGAACGAGTCACGGTGAGCACGAACCGCGCTCCCGACACCGCAGGTTTCGGATCACAGGCGTTACTCGCAGAGAATACACTCTATGTATCGGGTCAGATCGGCGTAGATTCGCAGCGGGGACAGCTTGTACCCGGCGGGATTCTCTCAGAGACGAGACAAGTCATACAGAATATCGGTGAGATTCTCAGGGCGGCAGATTTTTCGGCGAGCGATGTAGTGCGGCTGGAAATTTACCTGACGAACATCAATGACTTCGAAACCATACAGAGTCTATTACATGAATTTTTTGAAGAGCCGTATCCTGCCGTGCAGCTCGCAGAGGTCGCCAGGCTTCCCCGCGGCGCTCAGATCTCCATAATGGCGATTGCGGTTAAACGCTAAGTTTGATGTCCCGGCGCCGAACTTCAGTCTCCGAATGAAACCCCCAACTCGCGGGCGGTAAGCATGGTATCGGAGTCGAGGGGTACGGTTTTTATTCTTCGCGCAACTTGAACGAGTGGTACGTACTTAACCAGCGGCGGGTCGAGCGCAACCATAACATCCGAATAACCTTCTACGAGTCCCCGTACAGCTGCAGCGCCGAATCGGAGACAAAGGAGCCGGTCGAATGGAGTGGGGGATCCGCCGCGCAGCAAATGCCCCAGAACGACGGCTCGGGTTTCCTTTCCGGTCAATACCTGGATCTCGCGTGCAACCGTCTCGCCGATACCGCCGAGCCGTTCCTGACGACCGATTTCCTTCTCCAGTACCGTGTGGCTACCCCCGCGCGGCTTAGCTCCTTCGGCAGTAACGATCAGTGAAAACTTTCTGCCCATGCGTTCCCGCGCCTGGATTTTATTCACAATGCTTTCAATGTCGTAGGGTATCTCAGGAATGAGGATCACGTCGGCAGTTCCCGCTATCCCCGAATGCAGAGCGATCCACCCCGCATATCTTCCCATAACTTCCACGACTAAAACCCTCTGGTGAGCTTCCGCTGTGGAATGGAGGCGGTCGATGCAGGCAGTTGCGAATGAGAGTGCGGTATCGAATCCAAACGTGATCACCGTCTTCTCCAGATCGTTATCGATCGTCTTCGGCACGCCGATCACCCGTATACCTTGCATTGAAAGCTCATGTGCGATTGCGAGCGAGCTGTCGCCCCCGACAGAGATGAGGGCGTCAATACGGCTTTCTCTGAGATGCGCAACGAGCTCCCCGAGGCGGTTCTCTTCGCGGATCGATCCGTCTTCCCGTTTGACCGGATACTGCAATGGATTACCCCTGTTGGTCGTTCCGATGATGGTACCGCCGAGATGTGTAATGCCCCGAACCGATTTTTCATATAACGGAATGAGCGGACCGTCGGGATACGATTCGGGATCGAGGTATCCATTATATCCATCGCGTATGCCGAAGCATTCCCATCCTCTGTTCAGAGCGCAGAGTACCACAGCCCGAATCACGGCATTCAGGCCGGGGGCGTCTCCTCCGCCTGTCGTTATTGCGATCCGTCTGATCTGTGAAGTGTTCATATTCAGAATATATATTTAGTGGAATGGTGGTTGGTAACAGGTGTATTAATCCTGGAAACACCGAAC
>CAZBUK010000051.1:0-26279 GCA_964495085.1 uncultured Ignavibacteriales bacterium | reverse complement strand
CGCCGAGGTCTCGGTATGCATGTCTGCGAGTTTAAACTGGATTGCCTGGAACTCGGTAAGCGATTTTCCGAACTGTTTCCGCGCCGCTGCGTATCGCAGGCTGTGTTCGAGCGACGCTTGGGCTATGCCGACTGACAGCGCGGCTATGCCGATGCGTCCTCCGTCGAGCACCCGGAGCGCCTGCTTGAATCCCTCGCCCACCTCGCCGATCCGGTTCCCTACGGGTACGGCAACGTTTTCTAAGTTGAGAGTTGCCGTATCGCTCGCCCGCATGCCGAGTTTATTTTCTTTCTTGCCCGTCGTGAATCCCTCCATCCCCCTTTCCAGTATGAAGGCCGTGATGCTTTCATTTCTCCCGGATGAGTCGGTTTTCGCCATGATCACGAACGTGCTTCCGACTGATCCGTGGGTACAAAACGTCTTGCTTCCGTTCAGAATATATGTATCGCCGCTCCGTTCCGCGACTGTCCGCATGCCCCCCGCATCGCTCCCCGAGTCGGGTTCCGTTAAACCCCAGCCCCCGAGTTTATGGCCGCTGCACAGGTCGGGCAGGAATTTTCTCTTCTGCTCCTCACTGCCGAACATGTATATATGCGATCCGCAGAGACCGTTATGCGCGGCAAGACTCAACGCGACGGAGGGATCCGCTTTCGAGATCTCTTCCATAACGATCGTGAAATCGAGCGCGCTCATTTCCGCCCCCCCGAATTCCTCCGGAATAACGGCGCCTAAGAATCCGGTATCGCCGAGTTTACGGAAAATTTCAACCGGGAACTCCTGGCTCTCGTCGAATTTTCTGACATGCGGCTTGATTTCCTTCTCAGCAAACGAACGAGCGAGTTCCTGAAGCATGCGCTGGTTTTCGGTAAGCTGTAGGTCCATGACAATTTCCTTCCAGTCTGAAACAATGAGGACCGTGCGGCGCCGGCGATCCTCTCATTAGGTATGTCGCTTGCAGAGGGAGAAAATACCGGGTATTGTCTCCGGAATTCTCCGAACCGGACTGAGTCACTGTATCGATGATTTGAAGCCGGCGATCAATTTATCCGCCAGGTCGTAGGGAGACGTCTTCTGATCATGCACCGGTTCGAGTTCTTTCTCAAATATTAAACGCCGTTCGGGAGTCCAGAATTCAGTATGCAGCTTCGTCGCCACGAGCTGGCTCACCCGTTCAGAGAGCGATGTCATTCGGCGTTTGACGGACTCTCCCTTCTCCTCCATAGCTTTTTTATAGGCGTCGACTGATATTCCAACATCCTCGATCCCGAGATTCTGATTCGCTACGGTTTTGACGACGGGGGGCTGCCAGATATTTCTTCGCGATCCCATTTTCAGCACCGACTCGATGGCGGCGACAGCCTGATCGGCGCCGCTCCGGTCCGATTTGTTCAATACAATCAGGTCCGCGATCTCCATCAGTCCGGCCTTCATAGCCTGGATTGCATCTCCGGATTCCGGCACCAGAACGACGAGCGTAATATCGCTCGCCCGTACGATGTCGATCTCGGACTGACCGACTCCCACCGTTTCGATGATAACGATCTCTTTGCCCGCAGCGTCCAGTATGTCGGCGACTTCGCGGGCCTTCTTGCTGAGTCCGCCCAGGCTGCCTCGCGAGGCCATGCTTCGGATGAACACACCCTCATCCATCTCGACATCCGACATCCTGATGCGATCGCCGAGTATGGCTCCGCCGGTAAACGGACTGGTCGGATCTACGGCAACGATTCCTACCTTACATCCTCTACGGCGATAGAATGCAGCCAGTCTGTTCGTGAGCGTGCTTTTCCCCGAACCGAGCGGGCCCGTGACTCCGATTCGGTACGCGCCGCCGGTATACCTGAAGAGTCCGCGGAGTACAGCTTCCGTACCCGCGGCATCGTTTTCGACCAGCGTTATGCAGCGGGCTATCGCACGCCGGTCTCCCTCGCGCAAGCGGGTAATCAGATCTTCGGTTTCGGGGCGCTCGTGCTGACTCATCTTGAATTCTTAAAATATTCGACCGTTTTTTTAAGACCTTCCTCGATTCCGACAACCGGTTCCCAGCCGAGTTTGGATTTTGCGAGCGATACATCGAGCACGCTTCTCAGCTGTTCTCCCGCTTTTGCGGGCCCATGTTGTTCCGGACAGTCGCTGCCCACGAATTCCCTGATTCGGCGGAAGAGTACATTCACGTCGGTCTCGACGGAGGTACCGAGGTTGAATATGCCGGTTTCAGGGTGAACAAGCGCTTTTACCGCAGCGCTGACAATATCGCCGACATAGATGTAGTCGCGGGTCTGTTTGCCGTCGCCGTTGATGACGGGCGCTTCACCTGCCAGCATCTTCGAGGTAAAAATCGCCACGACTCCCGCTTCGCCGTGAGGATTCTGCCGCGGTCCGTATACATTGGCGAAACGCAGAGTGACGTATTCTAGTCCGTAGACATGTTTATAGAAGAAAAGATAATTTTCGAATGATAGTTTCGCGATTCCGTACGGAGACAACGGACGCGTCGGATGCTTCTCATCCGCGGGGAAGTAATCCTGTTCGCCGTAGATCGCTCCACCGGTCGATGCGAAGACGAACCTGGCGACTTTGTTCCTGACCGCCGCCTCCAGGATGTTGATTCCCCCGATGATATTGACCGAAGCATCGAACCGCGGGTCCGCTACCGACTTCCGCACATCCATCTGTGCAGCAAGGTGATACACGGCGTCGAACCGCTCGTCTGAAAAGAGCGTGAAAATATTATTGCTTCGGACATCGAGCTTGATAAACCGTATTTTTCTCGGCAGATTCTTCACCGTGCCCGATGATAGATCGTCAAGCACGACGACCTCATGTCCCTCACCCATGAGCGCATCGACGAGATGGGAGCCGATGAATCCCGCGCCTCCGGTAACGAGTATTTTCAAGGTGGTTTCTCCTTTAATGACAAATTTGTTTCCAACAGTCTATCCGGATGATCGATACTGCGTTCCGATTCGCCCGGGTTCCAAGAACCGATATAATCTAACTACAACCCTTTTTACCGATATCGCTCCGATAGTAGGCTCCGTCGAACGTTATCTTTTCGACGGCACCGTACGCGGCTCTGATAGCTCCCGGCAGGTCGTTATGAAAACCGACCGCGGTAATGCCGAGCACTCTTCCTCCCGAGGTTACCAGTTTGTTTTTATCGCGCTTTGTACCGGCATGGAACACGATCACTCCGTCCTCCTCCTTGATTTGCTCGAGTCCGCGTATCTCCTTCCCCTTGTCGTATGCATCGGGATAACCACCGGAAGCCATCACGATACATACCGCCGCAGCTTCATGAAAATTTACCGATGCCGATTTCAGTTCACCCCCCGCGGCATCGTACAGAATCGTCGCGAGATCGTCGTCGATCAGCGGTAGAACCACCTGTGTCTCAGGGTCGCCGAACCTGCAGTTGAACTCCAGTACCTTCGGGCCGGAGGGAGTGATGATGAGCCCTGCGTAGAGACAGCCGATAAACGGCCGACCTTCTGATTTCAGACCTCGAATTGCCGGTTCGAGCACCCTTTCGCGGGCAAAGGAGATCAGCATTTGGTCAGCCAGGGGAGCGGGGGCGTAAGCTCCCATACCTCCCGTATTCTTCCCTTTATCGCCGTCGAGTATTTTTTTGTGATCCTGTGCAGGCGGGAGGAGCAAAAAACGTTCTCCGTCCGTTATGGCGAAGAGACTCACCTCTTCACCGATCAAATACTCCTCGATAACCACGGTCGTCCCGGCATCGTCGAATGCATCCCCCGATAACATACTCCGGAGCACCTGTTCAGCTTCGTCCCTGTCCTCGCTGATGACGACCCCTTTGCCGGCGGCAAGCCCGCTCGCTTTTATCACAACCGGAAGAGGAATTTCTGCGATATACCGGATTGCATCGAACAGCTCGTCCTTCCGGAAGATCCTGTATTCAGCAGTGGGGATATTATGCCTTCGCATGAAATCCTTCGAGAACGCTTTGCTCCCCTCAATATCCGACGCGGCTTTACCCGGTCCGAAGCATCGTATACCCGCCTCGCGCACCTTGTCAGCAAGACCCTCTACCAGGGGCACTTCGGGTCCGACCACTACCAGGTCGATAGCATACCGGCGGAGCGTTTGCAGGAGCTCTCTCGTATTTTCGATCTGGACCTTTATGTTTTCCGCCAATGAACCGGTACCGGGATTACCTGGAATCGCAATGATCTTCTGCGTTTTCGGACTTTGACGCAACTTCCACACGAGAGCATGTTCCCGTCCGCCTGAGCCTATGACCGCAATATTCATATCTTCGTTCGTGGTTATTAGTAACGCAAATAATCGGATAACTTATACTGACTCCTGAAGCACTCTGGTAAACAGTTGCGCCAGATCGCCGGTGAGTCTTCTTCTGTCGTATTTCTCAGTAATCGAGGATTCTATGGGCGCGAGCTCCCGCCTTTTGAACTTCTCGAACAGATCGAGCAGCGCCTTCGATAATTGATTAACGTTGCCTGGGTCGGTGATTACTCCCGTCTTCATCTCTTCAACGGTCCGTCGGACCACCCCTTCGGGTACGCTCGCCAGTATCGGTTTACGGGCGCCGATGTAATCGTATAATCTGCTTGTCGTAATATGTTCGCGGTTCTTCCCTTTACCCAACGCGATGTAAAGCACGTCGGAATTCATCAGAAGTCTTGTACATTCCCGGTGTTTCACGTAACCGAGTATCTCCACGTCCTGCTGTAGTCCGAGACGGCGAACGATTTTTAAATATTCTTTGCGGAAAATACCCGCAAAGATCACTTTGATCCTTCCCTTCAACTGCGGGTTCGCGGTAAAAACCTTATGCAGCGCTTTGAGCAGCGGCACCGGCGTAATATCCTCGATGAAGGTACCTGTATGTGTAATACACATCGTATGCGAATCCGGAGGATCGGGAATCCCGTTCAATGAAAAATCTTCCGGATCGTATCCGTGCGGAATTATATGGACGTTATTATAATTTAAAAATTTATAATGTTCCAGAAGTTTTATCTTGATCACTCTGTTCACGACAACTATTTTTCGTGCGGCGCGGCAACACGATTTTTCGATTTGATAATGCGCATACTTATGAAAAGGAGTGGCATAGAAGGCAAACTGGTAGTCGAGCCAGGCGTCCCTGTAATCGAGCACAAGAGGAACGTTGGTTTTATTCGCTAGATCACGGCCGATTACGTGGTCGGTAAAAGGAGGGGCCGTACTGAATATAAGTTCGTATTCATCGTTTTTCAGCAATTTCAGGCCTTCCGGAACGGCGGATTTTTTCCATCCGATCTTATTATCCGGGATGAACAACGTCTGGCTCGTGCGGTTCATCAGCTTCCGTATCCACTCGCGCGGCATTTCTACGTGCCGGTTTGTTTTATAGATACGAGTCGGATCGGCGGAACCGGTGCGTACTACCTGAATTCCCGTTTCGATCAACTCTTCCTCTAACGATGCATCGTATGCGTAGTAGCCGCGGGGAAGTACCGTCAGTACGGTCGGATGCCATCCGTATGCGGGCAGGTACTTCGCGAACTTCAGGGTTCGTTGTACCCCGCTCAATCCCATAGGGGGAAAATAATACGCAATGATTAGAACTCTCTTCATAATAACTTACTTGCTACTCTATTCGATAGGTACCGTTACAAATCCGCGGTCATTCTGTTTCGGGGAGCCGCCGTTGGTCGAACCGTCATAGGGAAATCAGATCCCTGCTCAAATTTGTCAATACTTCGCAACCGTTATCCGTTACCGCGACGTCGTCTTCCAACCGAATACCAAACCGGCCGGAAATATATACTCCGGGTTCGACGGTCACAACGTTACCGGCCGCCAGAGTTTCATCGCTGATTGACGATAACCGGGGCAGCTCGTGAATATCCAAACCGATCCCATGACCCAGAGAATGAACGAAGTACTTACCGTAACCGTTTCTTTTCAGATGATTCCTCGCGACCGCATCCACCTGCCTGCATATTTTACCAGGTGCGATAACATCGACTGCCAACTCGAGGGCCTCCCGTATAACGGTATATACTTTCCTCGCCTCGGCCTTTATCTTTCCGATGGCTATCATTCTCGTTATATCCGAATGATATCCGTCGACGACGCAACCGAAATCCATGAGGAGCAGTTCGTTATTCCTTATTTTCCTGCCGCTCGCAACCCCATGCGGTAATGCCGCGCGCTCCCCGCCTGCGATCAGCAGGTCGAAGGCATCGCGCTCGGCGCCACGTATCCTGGTCTGATATGACAGCTCCGCTGCGATGTCCCGTTCAGACACTCCCGGTTTAATGAGTGGGAGCACCGCAGTAAAAGATGCTTCGGCTATGCGTATCGACTTCAGTATCCGGCCGAGCTCGCGCCCGTCTTTTCGGCTCATAGCGGATTCGACGGTTTCATTGAGCGGGATCCAGCGTTTGCCGGGGAAGAACCGTCTGTAATTTTGAAGCTGGAGATGAAAGGTATACTTCGACTCGAATCCGATCCGGCTGCAGTTTCTGAGATACGATTTTCTTTTTACTTCCTCCATAAGCCCGGACCGTGAGGTAACGACCGTGCATCCGGACGCCTCCTGTTCGGCTTGATTCGTATAACGGCTATCCGTAATAAGATAATTTTTCCGGGATGTTACCAGCAAAAGCGCATTCGAGCCGGTGAAGCCGCTGAGATAACGTATATGGATCAGGCGGGATATTATGACCGCGTCGAGGCTGCGATCGGCGAGGAGCCTCCTCATTATTCCGATTCGATCGTAGGGCGGAATCAACTTGGTTTCTATTGCTTGGTACTCCGTTAGAATCGCTGCACTGTCGAAAAAATCCGTTGCGAAGCGGATATCGTCGGCATCCGTTCTCCGGACCGCGGGCGCGGTGATTTACAGATGATAGTTCGGGGATTCCTGAGTAATCCTGACGTCGTGCGGATGGCTCTCCCGTAAACCGGCCGAGGTTATCCTGACGAACTGCGTATCCGACTTCATCTTATCGATGGTTCCGACGCCGCAGTATGCCATCGCCGCCCGCAATCCGCCGACCATTTGATAGACGGTATCGCTCAACGGACCCCGGTACGGGACTCGTCCCTCGATGCCCTCGGGAACGAGCTTCGGCAGATCGTCCTCAACATCCTGAAAGTACCTGTCTCTGCTCCCCTGTTTCATCGCTCCAAGCGAGCCCATGCCGCGGTACATCTTATAGGTTCTGCCTTCGTACAGGATCTTCTCCCCCGGACTTTCCTCCACTCCGGCGAACATCCCGCCGATCATAACCGAATCCGCCCCTGCGGCGATCGCCTTGGCTATATCCCCCGTCTGTTTTATTCCTCCGTCTGCAATGACCGGGATATTATTTCGCCTGGCAGCCCGAGAGCACTCGTAAACGGCACTTATCTGGGGAACTCCGACGCCGGCAACGACACGGGTGGTACATATTGAGCCGGGCCCGACTCCAACCTTCACCGCATCGACGCCCGTCTTGATCAGCTCGCGGGTCGCTACGGCTGTCACCACATTCCCTGCGATCAACTGCGCGTCGGGATATTCCTTTCTGATCCTGGAGGTCATCTGCACCACCCCCCGCGAGTGGCCATGTGCGGTATCGACGATAACCACATCCACTCCATGCGCGATCAACACCTGCACCCGCTCCATCGTATCCGAGGTTACTCCGACGGCGGCCCCGACAAGCAGTCTGCCATGCTTATCTTTCGCAGCGTTGGGATGCTTCTTCTTTTTCTGAATATCCTTGAACGTTATCAAACCGACCAGCACGCCTTTCTTATCGACGACGGGAAGCTTTTCGACCTTATGAATCTTGAGGATCCTTTCGGCCTCTTCAAGCGTCGTCGCGCCGGAAGCCGTCACGAGGTTTTCTTTCGTCATCACTTCCGAAACTTTGAGATCCTGGTTCGGCTCGAACCGCAAATCGCGATTGGTGAGAATCCCGACCAGCTTGTCCCCTTCGACGATCGGCACTCCGGAAATGCTGTACTTATGCATCAGCTCGAGCGCATCCCTGACCGTCCGATCGGTCGTCAGCGTGATCGGATTCATGATCATGCCGCTTTCGGACCGCTTCACCCGGTCGACCTGAAGGGATTGCTCCTCGATCGACATGTTCTTGTGGATAATGCCGATCCCCCCTTCCCGCGCGAGTGCGATTGCCATCTCCGATTCGGTCACGGTATCCATTGCGGCGCTGATGATCGGAATGTGGAGATGCAGCTTCCTTGTCAATTTCGTCCTGGTGACAACGTCCCTCGGCAGTATATTCGATTTATTCGGAACCAGGAGTACATCGTCAAAGGTAAGCGCGTCTCCGATAAATTTGGATCGTGGCATAGATGGTTTCCTTATTGAAATGCCTGGATGCCCGTTATATCCTCGCCTATGATGAGAGTATGCATTTCGTGCGTTCCCTCATAGGTTTTGACGGATTCGAGGTTGGCGGCATGGCGCATGACCGGATACTCGTCGAGGATGCCGTTCGCACCGAGTATTTCCCGCGACATACGGGCTATCTCGAGCGCGTGATAGCAGTTATTCATCTTTGCGAGCGAAACCTGCGTATGCTTCAGCGTGCCGTTATCCTTCATTCGGCCGAGCTGCAGACAGAGCAGCTGTCCTTTCGTGATCTCCGAAAGCATGTAGACGAGTTTCTGCTGGGTGATCTGAAAAGAAGCGATCGGCTTGTCGAATTGAATCCGCGTTTTCGAGTACGACAGCGCCGCGTCGTAACAGGCCATCGCGGCACCAAGCACTCCCCATGCGATTCCGTATCGCGCTTGATTCAAACACATGAGGGGGGATTTCAATCCGTTCGACGCCGGAAGCAGATTCTCTTCCGGAATCTCGCAATCCTCGAACACGAGTTCCGATGTTACCGATGCTCTGAGCGAATGCTTGCCGGTCATCTCGGGCGCTTTGAAACCGGGGGTTCCCTTCTCGACAAGAAATCCTCTCACCACGCCGTCGACTTTCGCCCAGACGACTGCGACATCGGCGATGGTGCCGTTCGTTATCCACATCTTCGCGCCGTTCAGGACGAACGTGTTTCCTTTTTTTTCTGCTCGTGTTTTCATTCCCCCGGGATTGCTCCCGTAATCGGGTTCGGTCAGGCCGAAGCAACCTATCTTCCCGCCTGCCGCAAGCTGCGGGAGCCACTTCTTCTTTTGCGCCTCGCTGCCGAATGAGAAGATAGGATACATTACCAGGGCGCTCTGCACCGAAGCGAAGCTCCGTATTCCGCTATCACCCCGCTCGAGCTCCTGCATTACCAATCCGTAAGCGACATTGTTCATACCCGCACATCCGTACTCCTCCGGAAGCGTTGCCCCGAGAATTCCGAGCTCACCCATGTGCGGTACGAGATGCCGGGGAAATTCGCTCTCACGGTTATGTTTTTCGATGACTGGCAGGACATGATCGTCGACGAATTCCCTGATCGTATCTCTGACCAGGATTTCTTCCTCCTGAAGCAGTGCACTTATATTATAGTAGTCGACTCCTTGAAACTTAGCCATGCTTCAATCCTTTGTCTGAAACGAGTGATTATCCGGGGTTTGAACAGGAAATGAGGTATAAATTTCATAATTTATGCAAAATAGGCGGGAATGTCAATTTTTCGGGATTTTTCTTAAAAAGTGATTATTGTCGAACGGCGAGAAAACGGAGCACACTGAACTGTCCGACCGTATTGATACTCAGTGACCGGAGAATCGTGATCATATCTCCCGGCCGGCTAAGCGGCCGGCTCATTGCATAACACTTAACAAATCTCTATATTCGTACGGTTATGTTAGGTCAAAGAATCCGAAATATTCTGATAACCCTGATCAATCTGTTGCTGATCGGTCTGATCATTCTCGTTCCGGCATCGCGCGGGGGTTTCGACGCGAACGCGCTAACCGACACCGGCACGGCGGAGCAGACCGTTCACGCCAGAACATTCTGTAACGGGGTCGTTCACCTTCCGCAGGTGCAGATCGAGCGTCATACCCTCGCACTGCCGAATTCCGCCGTTACGTCCCCAGCGCCGGCAGCGAAGTCCGTAAAGCTCGTCGAAGACATTCACCGGACGCAGCGGCGAATCCATACCGATCTTTACCTGGAAAATCTCAATCTCAGAAATTAGACCGTTCTTCGATGCCCTTTCGATCGATTCTTTCTTAATCCATCGTAACGCTTATCGGAGAACTATTATGAAATGCAGAAATTGCGGATTTGAAAACACGCCCGACTCGACGCATTGCAAGCGGTGCAATACTATGATACGGAAACCCGATCTCGAAAAAGAGAGCGGCGGAAGGCGGGCGCTTCTACAGGTATTGCTGTTTATTATCGGGACGTTTGGGATTGTGGGAGTACTCTGGATTGTGATGCACGATCTGCTGCATATCGTCTGATTTTCAGAGGAGAACCAAAAAAAAGTCGCCCCCGGCAGGGCGACTTTTTTTATTGTTTATTGTTAAGGTAAAAGCTATCTCGGTTGCTCGAGCCCGTATTTCTTGATCTTGAGGTACAGGGTTTTCGGCGTGATGCCGAGATCATGTGCGGTCTTCACCCGGCTCCACCTGTTTTGTTCCAGCGCCTCCTCGATATGGCGTTTTTCCAGCTCCTCAAGGGATATCGGAGGCTGACCGTTCGGAGATTTCCGCTGTTCCTCGATGCGCCTCGTTTCGGCCGTGCCCGACCCGATAATATGCCGGGCAAAGCTTCTGTTCAGCATCAGGTCCTCCGGTTCGATCGTCTCGCCGGAGCAGAGGATCACCGCCCCTTCGATCACATGTTGCAACTCGCGTATATTTCCCGGCCAATCGTGTTTCATCAGAACCTGCACCGCAGCCGAATTGATACTCTTTTTCGCCCTCGAACGCATTCCCGTTTCCAGAAAGTGATCGACAAGCAGCGGAATATCGTCTCTTCGCTCTTTAAGTGACGGAAGATAGAGCGTTACGACGTTTAAACGGTATAGCAGGTCTTCCCTGAATCGGCCTTCGTTCGCCTCCTGGTGCAGATCTTTATTCGTTGCGGAAACGATGCGAACATTAACCTTGAGCGCGTTGGTACCTCCGACGCGCCGGAATTCCCCCGTTTCGAGAAAGCGAAGGAGCTTGGGCTGAACGTTCGGACTGATATCGCCCACCTCGTCGAGGAAGAGCGTACCTCCGTGCGCGACCTCTACGAGTCCTTGTTTGGTCTGATATGCGTTCGTGAATGCGCCCCGCTCGTATCCGAAGAGCTCGCTCTCGATGAGCGTATCGGGAATGGATGCGCAATTCATCACGACGAACGGCCGGTCCGCCCGTCGGCTCGTGCGATGGATGAGGTGTGCGATCAACTCCTTGCCCGTGCCGCTCGCCCCCTGGATGAGCACGATGGAATCGGTGTCGGCGACCTTCTGGGCGCGTTCGAGAACCTCGATGAGCAGTCTGCTCTCGCCGATGATCTGAAAATTCTTATTCTTCGCGTAGAGCTTGTTGCGCATCAGCTCGTTATCGATGAACAATTTTCTCCGTTCGAGCGCGCGCTCAATGGTAGCTGTCAGTTCATCGTAATCGTATGGTTTTCCGATGAAATCGTACGCACCGAGCTTGATGGATTCGATCGCGGTTTTAACATCGGCGTAGTTGGTAAGCATGATGACCTGGGTCGTGGGGCAGTTTTCCTGGAGGTACTTCAGTACCTCCATCCCGCCGACCCGCGGCATTTTCACATCGAGGAGTACGACATCGAAGAGTGTTGACTGCAGTTTATTGATTGCTTCGGCACCATCTAAAGCTACTTCAACATCAAACCGGCCGCTCGTTTCGAGTTCCGCCTGCAGCATCTGCACAAGCGACCGTTCATCGTCGACAATGAGAATATTATAAAGATGCGCCATAGACAACAATGAAGGGCACGTATTATGGAAAGGATTCCGGTCGGAATGTGATTTAACTATTCACCCAGCACGCGTTCGATGGTCGTCAGCAGGTCGACGAGATCGTACGGCTTGCTGACGAAATCCTCAGCTCCCAGCCTTTTCGATTCAATGGCATTCTTTAAATCGGCAAACCCGGTCAGCATGATCACCTTAGTCCGGGGTTTCCCTCCCTTGATAAATTTCAGAACCTCGAACCCGTCGACATTCGGCATCTTGATGTCGAGCAGGACAAGATCGTAATCGTTTTCTTTGACGTATTCAATTGCCTCGTTTCCATCCGCAGCCGTCGTTACATTATATCCTTCGCTCGTTAATTCAGTACTCAGTACCGTGCGTAGGGCTTCTTCGTCGTCGACGACAAGAATGCGGTTTTTATCAGGCATACTTATTTCTCCTGTAGGGGTAGAATTCCTCGTGTTAATGAGAATTACTCAAAACATTCTTCAATAATAGGTAATAAATCCAAAAGAATCAATATATTAATATCAATTTGCCGGTTCGCTTGAATTTCAGGGAAAATGAATGTAACTTGTCGGATGGTGAATATGACACTATTTTCGTATATTTCGGAGTCCGCGAGGCAGTGACCGATTCAGATCCCATCAGTGCCCTCATTATCGATAGTTCCGAAGACTACGTCCACCAGGCGAGACGCTTTCTTGAAAAATATGAATCCGAAAAGATCGATACACGGTGGTTCAAGAGCGGCGAGGAAGCGTTGGAGTATCTCGGCAACGACGGTTCCACGATCGACATCATACTCATCGATTATTTCCTTCCGGTCGCAGACGGCGTCGAGATCACGCGCCGGATCCGGGAGATCGATGCGAAAATTCCGGTGATATTTCTTACCTCGAGCAAAGAGCTCCGCGTAGCCGTCGAAGCCATGAAAGTAGGCGCCGACGATTACCTTATCAAAGAAGAGATAGGGATGGAGATCCTCGGCAGAGCGATCGTCAATACGCTGAAGCGGGCAAGGTTGCGGGACCAGATGGAAAGAATCAACAAACGAACCCTGATGGCTGAAAAACAGACCGAAGCGATCAAAGCGCTCATCGTGACGATCTGTCATGAGTTCAACAATCCCCTCGCCGCGATCAAGATATCGCTGGATGTATTGCAGAGACAAAAACTATCGGATGAAGAAAAACAGTATATTCTGCAGCTTGAAGAATATGTCGAGAACATCGAGAAGAAAATAAATGAGCTGCGGGATATCAACTTCGAAAAACTCGATTACGCAAACCTCTGATTCACAACAGGCGAGCGGCTGATCACATACCGAGTTCCAGACGCGCTCTCACAACCTTTAATAAGTGGCTTCTGCCTATCAGTCCTTTGATTTTCCCTTCCTTGATAACCGGCACCTGACTTATATCTTCATTGTTCATAAGATCGAGCACCTCGGAGATTTCGGTATCCGGATCCACCCAATGTAAATTCTTCAGCGGCGTCATAATATCACGGACTTCTCGTACGCTCCATTCCTCACGCCCCACCTCTTTGATCTGATGCAGCGTCACGAGTCCCCCCAATTCCTCCCCTTCGGTCACCAGGAAACAACGTCTGCCCGTTCTCAACAAGTGCTCATCCACCAGCGATTGAACCGTCAGGCGGGCATCGAGCACGGGACAATCGACCTCCATAACATCTCGTGCGCGTATTCCGGAAAGTGAGGATCTAAGCGTAATATACTGGGAGACCTGCTGCGCGGCGCTTAAAAGAAACCATCCGATAAAGGCAAGCCAGAGGCCGGAAAACCATTCTCCCCGCACGATGAACCACATTCCAAGAATGATAAAGATATAAGCAAAAAACTGTCCCGTCCCCGAGGCAATACGCGATGATCGCTCGTAATTATCGGTAAAGAACCAAACGATCGCCCGGAGAATCCTCCCGCCGTCGAGCGGAAATCCGGGTATCATGTTGAACAGTACCAGAATGGTGTTGATAAACGCCAGTCTCCCGGTCACAACAGCTACAGGTTGACTTATTTCCTGCACGAGATAGGTTGTCAGACCGAACAGAATAGCAAGCAGAACGCTCACGACGGGTCCCATGATCGCTATATAGAACTCAGTCATCGGGCGGTCGGGTTCGCGGCCGATCTGCGCAACGCCTCCGAAGATGAAGAGCGTGATCGCTTTCACCTGAATTCCCTTCGACTGCGCCGCTATGCTGTGTCCGAGTTCGTGCAGCAACACCGAAAGGAAAAAAAGAAAACTCGCAATGAACGCAGAAAGGTAGTGTGTGGTGGGAGACCATCCGGGATACAGTGCGGCGAACTGACCGCCGAACGTCAGGGTTACCAGGACGAACACGATAAACCATGAATAATTGACGCCGACCGGTATTCCGAGGATCGTGCCGAAACGAATCGATTGTCTGAACATAGTGACGGGTCCGGTCATGCGGAGGCGACGAGGGCTCCGAGCAGACCAAAGTAGATGATACTGATACGAGGATTACAGAGTATAGTACAGGAGGTTAGGGAGCGGCTCTGCATGTACCTACTGATAAGATAGCCGCTCAACGCCCCTGCTGCCGCACCAATGAATGTTTCCATGACGATATCTTTTCCGATAAAAAAGGATACGGACTGAACTATTCGCTTTCAGCCTGTTTTTTCCCTCTGCCCGTAAAATTCAATCCGACGACCGCACCGATGATGGCGCCGTAGCCGGTGCTGATCAGAGGATTTCCCGAGATGGGGCAGGCATTGCCCGGAGCGCAACCGATAAACCAGTAATAGGCATAACCGCCGACCGCTCCGAGCAGGACGACCGCAGCGTAGAGTAATTTTATTTTCATAGTATGGATCTTTCAGTTCTTTGATCTGTTCCAGGCAACCATTCCGCCCTGAACAAATCCGACGTTGATAAATCCCGCATCCTGAAGCATAGAGACCGCATACCTGCTCCGGTTATCGGTTCTGCAGATCACGATGATCTCCCTGTCTCTATGCGGCTCCAGCTCATCGATCCTGAAATTGAGTTCCTGGACCGGTATCAGATACGACCCGGGAATATGGCCGAGTTCGCCGTCATATTCCGCAGGTGTCCGGACATCGAGCACGAAAACCGAATCCCCTACTTCAAGCAGCTCCCGAACCTGTTGAATCGAATATACTTTATCTCCGTTCATAAACGCTCCTGTAATGAATACCATAAGGATCCCTCCCAGGATCACCGTTGCAAAGAAGATTTTTTTTCTCATAAACTCCTCGTTTAATTGCTGTTGTTCGTTACGCCGGATCGGACTTGCTATTCGAGCGGTACGATAATGCGGATCGCACCGCGAAGTTCACCCGGCCGGTAACCGGTTGCGCGGTCCTCCGGATACTTTTCCTGCAGCAGCATCCGAACATCCGCCGGTATCGTCTGCTCGCTGCCGTGGCAAGTCATACAGAGCGGCTGGATATGGATCGATTGCATGAACCAGAGCTCCTCCTTTCCGTTCATGGTCCGGATTTCCGAAAAACGCAGCGGAGGTTCTTCCCCGTTCGATATTCTCCTCGCAAAACCCGAGAGAACCGAATCTTCGAACTCATCCGGTGTATTGAGGGGATTTCTCACCCGGTCGCCGACGCGTTTGATATCTACTCCGAGTTCGAGCCCGATCTGAGCAGTAAGTACCTGGGCCGTATCGGCACAAACGAGAATCGCTCCGGCGGGACCGCCGCTCCGGATCTCCTGCTGCAGAACCCCCTGAAGCTTTTCCATGAACATGCGGGATGCGTGCTGCGCCGTTGCTGTACCGTCGTCTTCACCCGATGCCGTACCTGCGTGCAAGAGGAAAGCCGAGATCGCACCGGCGAGCAGAATCGGGATCACGAGAGCGTATCGTAGCATGACCGTTTCTCCATTAATTGAAACATCCGCCGTTCCCGCACGCGCATCCGGGACCGGACGAAATTCCGCCCGACGAATGACCGCTCCGGCTCTCGACGGATGAACTGAAGACCGAAAAAAGTTTACTGTAGTTTTTCGAGTTGCATTGAGGGCAGACGATCTCAAGTGCGTTCTCCCTACCGAGGTGTAGAACCTCATACTGATTTTGACAATCGGTACACCTGTATTCAAAAACCGGCATAATTATTTCTCCTGGTTATAATATTCATTTATGAAAGGGTAGTTACGATGTCAGACTATTTTTAACATGGTTTGCGATGTAAGTCGAGAACGGATCGGCGACGCTGTAGCTGACCATTCTGCCGCTTCGACGGGCTTTGACAATCCCCTTGTTCCGAAGGATTGAAAGATGTTGTGAGATGGTCGCCTGCGGAAGACCGAGGCAGGTCCACAACTTGTTAACGTTGCATTCACCCGACAGAAGACCGCAGACGATCTTTAAACGTACGGGGTGGCCGAGCAATTTCAGGATATCGGCCTGATGCGAGTAATCGAACTCTTTCAGCTGATCGATGAATTGTTTCATGGAAAGCTTCCGGCTGGGATATATTCAAATATTGGAATATATGCATATATCCCCGGATTGTCAAGACCCTTGAATAATACGAGTTATCGTTGTATATTTTAAGTTCGAAAATGATTGGGAGAATGAAACATAAGGGTTTTGACGAAGTCAAAAATTGTAGTATGCGGAGTCGAAGGTCGGGCAGGCATACATCTTCGGATTCCGACTTCGTATCCAAGCAAATAGCGGTACATTACCGAATTAAATATAAAAGTGTCCGGTTAGTAAATAACGGACACTTTTTTTATGTCTATGCCGCAGGTTAAAAACATAGAAGCTATCATGGAGTCCTGGGCGCCGCTCAGGGCTGCATGGGAAAAGGATAACGTCGGACTTCAAACCGGAGACAGCGATAGTGAAGTGCGGGGGGTCCTGGTCGCTTTAGAGCTGACTTCCGAGGTGCTTCATGAGGCCGAAGAACTCTCCTGCAATTTTATCATCACGCACCACCCCGTCATATTCCGTCCTCTCTCATCGATTACGAATACCACGGCAGTTGGCAGACTGCTGCTCAGGTGCATTCGGAAAAACATAAACGTCTACGCTGCGCATACCAATCTCGATTTCACGCGGGACGGCGTCAGCTTTGCCCTCGCAGGCAAGCTCGGACTTGAGAATCTATCTTTCCTGCATCGTGAAGGCGGATCGATGAAGAAGATCGCCGTTTTCGTCCCGCCCGATCGCATCGATGACGTCTCGGAAGCAATGTCGCGGGCAGGTGCGGGGCTGCTCGGCGACTACGAGTCCTGCTCATTCAGGACATCGGGAACCGGAACATATCGCCCTCTCGACGGAGCCCGACCCTACAGCGGCTCCGTCGGAAAGCTCGAAACCGCCGGAGAGATCCGTCTGGAGATGGTCGCCCCCGTATGGAACGTTCCGGAAGTGATTTCCGCGATGATCGCCGCGCATCCCTACGAGGAAGTCGCCTACGATATTTTTCCGACGGAATCGATCAATCCGAATTTCGGTGCGGGTGTTCTTGGAAATTATTCGTCGGGAATATCCGCCGAGGCGTTCGTCGATCTTGTAAAAGACCGGCTCGGCGTGCCCGCAATACGACGGAGTGCTGGCAAAGGCGCTCCGGTACGGAAGGTAGCGGTATGCGGCGGAAGCGGATCCGATCTGCTTCCCGCTGCAATTCGCATAGAGGCCGATGCATTCGTCACCGCTGATATCAAGTATCATACATTTTTCGATGCGTCCGATCGGATCTTGTTGATCGATGCAGGTCATTACGAAACCGAAGCGGTTATATTGGATAGAATCGTTCTCAAGCTGAAAGCCGCATTAAACGATTCAACGCCGGTTCATCTCACGAAAATTCGTACAAATCCAATACTATATTCATAAGAGGAGGAGATTTCATTGGAAGATAAAATCACCTTGCTGTTTACCCTGCAGAAGATCGATCTCGAGCTGATGAATCTCGAGGAGTTGAAGGGCGATTTACCGTCTATTGTCCATGCACTGACCGAACAGCAAAGCGCGCTCTCCGAACAGCTCAGCGAACTGGAAACATCCTTCGACGAAAATTACACCGCCCGCGAGAGAGCGAAACTGGAAATAGAACACCTCACGCAGCGGGTTGAAACGCTGAAGAATCAGCTGTATCAGGTGCGCAACAATAAAGAGTACGACGCCATCACGAAAGAGATCAACAAGGCGGAAGAGACCGTTATTTCGTTGATGCAGCAGACCGAAACCAACGAAGGCGAGAAGCAGGCGCTGACCCAGCAGATCGAGACGGTCAAGGAGAAAATTCAGGGAATTTCCCGTGAACTTTCGGAGAATAAAGAGGAGTTAAAAGAGGTATCCAAGGCGCATGAGGATGAAGAACTCCAGCTCCAGGGAGAGCGCAAAAATATAGCCGCCCGGATCGATACCGATTTTCTCGCGCTCTACGATAGAATCCGGAAGGCTAAGGACGGCAAAGCGGTTGTTCCGGTCCGTCGCGGTGCGTGCGGTGGATGCTACAAAACGGTATCCCCCCAGCTTAACCTGCTCCTCCGGAAAAATCAGGAAATATTCACCTGCGAGAACTGCGGACGAATTCTCATCGCCGAGGAAATTGCCGCAGCAGTGAACAAAGTAGCCTGATGTTCTCGGTTTTTATCGACGGCGCCTCCAGAGGCAACCCCGGTGAAGCCGGGGTCGGCATCGTTATGAAAGATCCCGGGGGAAATACGCTCTACTCTGCAGCCGGATATACAGGCAAAATGACGAATAATGCAGCAGAGTACACAGCGCTGATACTCGCCCTGACAAAACTGAAAAAGAACCCGATTCTGTTAAAAATGAACGGATCGGGCGCTCCTTCCGACGCCGGTTCCCGCCGCGTCATCATTCACTCCGACAGCGAGCTCATCGTAAAACAGATGAACGGCATTTACCGCGTCAAAGAACCGGATTTAAAGAAATTACACCAGCAGGCTTCGGGACTCCTGCGGAGTCTTCCGTTTGAAATCGAGCTCAAACACATCCGCCGTGAGCAGAATCGCGAAGCCGACCGCCTCGCAAACATAGGCATCGATTCAAAATTACCCATCTCCCTCTGACCCATTTCCTTGAACTTTTTCCCATTTGTTAATATATTGATGGCAATAATGTTATTATTTCATAATCAGTTAGCATTCCTTTAATAGACACGATTTTGAGCGTGAGAGGTATGGCGATCGAGATAATCGGGCAGTCGCGTTCCGGAAATCCCGGGATGAGGAAAGTCCGAACTCCATCCTGCGGGATGAACCGGTCTACCGGATCGGCTCGCAGGCGTATCATCCCGACAGAAACGGGATGATGCGGGGCAGGGTGGTCTTCCGGTGATGCCGGGAGACGATTCCGACAAACGTCGGAAGACGGAAAGTGCCACAGAAAACAAACCGCCTTGTTGATGCCGCTTCCCATCGGAGCGATCCGCGGAAGCGGGCGGGACAAGGTAAGGGTGAAAAGGTGAGGTAAGAGCTCACCGCTCCGCCGGCGACGGACGGAGGCACGGTAAACCCCACCCGGTGCAAGACCAAATAAGAGAGAAATCGAGGTGGCCCGCTTCGTCTTACTCCGTGAAAACGGATAATGAACTCTCGGGTAGGTCGCATCAGATAAATGACTGCCTCCCCCGGATCTCCGGGGAAGACAGAATTCGGCTTACAGATTTTCTCGAGCGCCGTACCGCTTAAAGGAATGCCCGACAAGGAGCGAACATGAACGACTCCGTACGTAATGTCGAGAATTCCATTCACCATCAACAGACCGCCCGGCGAAAAGATTCTCCCACTCCCTATAGTTCTACAAATCGCAAGTGGAAACTTGCAGATCCTCCCCCCGACGAACTCCTGAAACAACTGGAGGAACAGCTTCGCATCGGCCGCACGCTAACCTCCATACTCATCAATCACGGAATCGATAGTTTCGAGAAAGCACGCGAATTCTTCAGACCGGGTGTGGACTACCTTCACGATCCGGCTTTGATGAGCGGCATGGATGTCGCAATCGACCGCATACTCAAAGCGCGCGATGCAGGCGAGAAGATCATGGTCTACGGCGACTACGACGTGGACGGCACCAACGGAACCGCGATGCTGTACCTCTATCTTCAGAGTATCGGCTGCAAGGTGATGTACTATATCCCCGACCGGATCAAAGACGGCTACGGCCTTTCCATGACGGGCATCGATAAAACGATCGAGCGGGGCGTATCGCTCTTACTCTCTATCGACTGCGGCGTCACAGCCTGCGAACAAGTCAAGTATGCCAATGAGCATGGACTGAATGTCATCATCTGCGACCACCATGAACCTTCGGACGAACTTCCCCCTGCCCTCGCGATTCTGAATCCTCTCAAACCGGGTTGCGGATATCCGTATAAACATCTGTGCGGATGCGGAGTCGGATTCAAGCTGGTGCAGGGGCTCGCGCGCACACTCGGCCATGAGGAAAAAGCTTTCGAATATCTCGACTATGTCGCCCTCGCGAGCGCGGCGGATATCGTACCCCTTGAAGGCGAGAACAGGGTGCTCGTCAAGCTCGGACTCGATCTCATCAATTCCCTGCCCCGTCCGGGAATCAATGCCATCATCCAGAGCGCGGGCCTCAAACCGGGAATGATCGGCACCGGGCAAATCGTATTCGTCATCGCCCCGCGCATCAACGCGGTGGGGAGACTCGGCGATGCACGACGAGCGGTCGATCTGCTGACATGCACCGATCCCGCCCAGGCGGTCGAATTTGCCAAGGTGGTGGAATCCGAAAACCACAACAGAAGAAAAATCGACGAAGTCACCTTCAGCCAGGCGATGGAAATTGCGGAAAATTATATCGGAACCACCGACGAGATCATTCCGCTCATATTGCACAACCACGACTGGCATCCGGGCGTCATCGGCATCGTTGCATCCCGCCTCGTCGAAAAGTATTACCGCCCGACCATCCTTATGACGACCGTAGACGGGGTGGCGAAAGGCTCTGCACGGAGCATCGCCGGTTTCGATATCTACCAGGCATTGAAGCAGGTGGAGGAATTGACCGTACAGTTCGGGGGCCACAAATATGCAGCAGGCTTGTCGGTGGAGATCGATCGGCTGGACGAGTTCCGCAAGGCGTTTAACGACGTCGCACGCGGATTGTTGACCGCCGAAATTCTGACGCCCGAGATCAAGATCGACGCGATTCTCAATCTCGATGAGCTGACGCCGAAATTCATCCGCATACTCGAAATGTTCGCGCCGTTCGGACCGGAGAATCTGAATCCGGTGTTCTATACGAACAGCGTCCACGCGATCGGCACGCCCCGGATCGTCGGCAAGAACCATCTCCTCATGCGCATCAAACAGAACGATGCAGTCGCAGAAGCCATCGGCTTCAATATGGGAAACTTCCTGGATATGGTGAGCCGGCCGGGCACCGAAATGCAGATGGTATATACCATTCACCAGAATGAATGGAACGGCGTCGTCTCGACCCAGCTCCGTATCAAGGACATTAAAGAACAATAAACGGGAAATGACGAGGTAATCCGATTATGTCAGGCCACTCGAAATGGGCGCAGATAAAAAGAAAAAAAGCGGTGACCGATGCCCGGCGGGGTAAGCTCTTCACGAAGCTTATAAAAGAGATCACCATCGCCGCACGCGAAGGAGGCGGGGACCCCGAAGGAAATCCGCGGCTGAGGCTCGCCGTCAATACGGCCAAAGCGGCGAACATGCCGCTGGAGAATATTCAACGCGCCATTCAGCGAGGCACCGGAGAGCTCCCCGGCGTCGCCTATGAGGAGATCACCTACGAAGGGTACGGTCCGGGCGGAATTGCAATCTACATCGAGTCGGTGACCGACAACCGCAACCGGACCGTCGCCGAGATCCGCCATCTTCTATCGAAGGGGGGCGGACGACTGGGTGAAACGGGGAGCGTTGCCTGGATGTTTACGAAGAGAGGAACGATCCGAGTACCCGAATCGGCCGCCACCGAGGATGCATTGCTGCAGATCGTCGCGGATGCGGGAGCGGACGACCTGCTGCCCGGAGACGGACATTCCGAGATCATCACATCCTTCGAACACTTCGAGAAGGTTAAATCGGCGCTTGCCGATAAAAACATCGGGATCGAATCCGCCGATCTCCATATGGAGCCGGTCAATACGATACGGGTCGAGGGTAAGGAAGCGGAGCAGATCGTAAAGCTCCTTGAAACGCTCGAGGAGCATGAGGATGTGCAGAATGTGGTCGCGAATTTCGAGATCGACGATGCACTCATAGAAAAACTTGCCGAATAAACGCATGACAGTACTCGGAGTTGATCCGGGAACGCTTTCGACGGGGTTCGGAGTCATCGGCTGCAGCGACGGCGCGGTATACTACATCGCGTCGGGTTCTGTGAAGAACAGCGGCGGCGATTCCATACCCGACAGGCTGAGCAAAATCTACGAACGGATAGCGGATGTGATCCGGACGTACCGTCCCGACGAGTTCGCGATTGAATCCGCGTTTTACGGAAAGAATGCCCAATCCGCACTCAAACTCGGCCAGGCTCGGGGTGTGGCGATGCTCGCCGCGGTTCAGACCGATATAGCGATCGCCGAATACTCTCCCCGCGAGGTCAAGAGAGCGCTCGTCGGAAACGGAGCCGCATCGAAAAAACAGGTCGGCTATATGGTCAGGAAACTGCTCCGCATTGAATCCGGAAGCATGCTGCACGACGCGAGCGATGCACTCGCCGTGGCGATATGTCACATCCACCGGGCATTGCGGCCGGAGCATGAACCGGCGTACAGGGATTGGAAATCTTACCTCGAAGCTCATCCCGAGCGAATCGTGAGATAGCATGAACCTTCGCATACTCTGCCGCATCATTTTTTTATCGATTGCAGCGACAATGTTCCCTCCCCGCGCCGCCGCCCAGGATATTCCGTATGACCGGACCATAGAAAACTTCGAGGAGATCGAGCTCTCGGTTGGCGACGAACTCGCCGTCTTCACTCATGCACGAGTCCGGCAGTCGGGATATTTCTTCTCGTATGACGATGAAATCCTGCGTCTTACCGATGAGCAAGACACGGAATTCAGCATCCCGCTTCGGGATATTGCTTATATACGGGTCAGCCGGGATAAAGGAAGGAAAGCCCTGAACTACGGACTCTACGGAGCGGTTATCGGCCTTTTCGCCGGAATACCCGCCGGAGCTCAAATCGCAAAAAACCGGAGCGGCGACGATTCTACCGACGACGCTTTCATCTATATTACGTCCGGACTCGGAGGAGTCGTTGCCGGCGGATTGATCGGCACCGGCATCGGCCTTGCACTCCTGCCGGGGGATGCGACATACCGTATCGTGCAACCTGATCGTTAGGTGATGGCGGCTTCGCAGCCCGGTCCCGGAGCAGGTAAAAAAATTATTTTTGCTCAGGGGTGAATTTTTATTCACGTATAATTCTGAATTATGATCGCTTTCATTCGCGGTAAACTCATATATAAATCGACGAACGATGCCGTGGTCGATGTGCAGGGCGTCGGCTATCACCTGTTCATTCCCTTTCCGACGATTGAACGGCTGCCGGAGCCCGGCGGAGAAGTAGAGCTGCATACTTACCTGCATGTCCGGGAAGATGCTTTGCAACTGTTCGGGTTTGCCGAACTGAAGGAGAAGGAGCTGTTCAAGCTGCTCATCGGCGTATCGGGTGTAGGACCCAGGCTCGCCCACAGCGTCATGTCGGGTCTCCCGTATCCGGACCTGACGGCTGCGATCAGCCGCGGTGACTCGGTGAGATTAAGCAAAATACCGGGCGTCGGCAGGAAAACCGCGGACAGACTCATCATGGAGTTACGCGAGAAGATCACATCCCTTGAAATACTGTACCGGGAGAGCGGAGAGAGGCGTTCGGCAGAAAATATCTATACCGAAGCGCTGCTCGCACTGACCACGCTCGGATATTCGCGGAATGCAGCCGAGACCGCGATCCGTGCGGTCGTCGCCGAAAGCAACGGCGCTTCCCTCCCGCTCGAAGAGATCATCAAACAGGCGCTCCGCAGCATGAGCCGCTGATCCGGTTGAATGTCAGACGAATTCTTCCTACCTTTTTTGCTATGAAACGAGAAAGCGATTTTACATCTCCCGAAATATCCGAGAGCGACCGGGAAACAGATCAAACGCTGCGGCCGCTCGCTCTGGACGATTTCGTCGGACAGGACGCCATCACCTCAAACCTCAGGGTCTTTATAACCGCCGCGAATCAGCGCAAGGAAGCGCTCGATCACGTGCTGCTCACCGGTCCGCCCGGACTCGGCAAAACGACGCTTGCCTATATCATCGCGAACGAGCTGGGTGCACACCTGAAACTGAGTTCGGGTCCGATCCTCGAACGGCCCGGCGACCTGGCCGGCATTCTGACAAATCTCAACGAGGGAGATATTCTCTTCATCGACGAAATTCACCGTCTCAATCCGACCGTCGAGGAGTATCTCTATTCCGCGATGGAAGATTTCCGAATCGACATCATGATCGACCGCGGACCGAACGCCCGCAGCATCCAGCTCAAGCTTCCGCCGTTCACCCTTGTCGGTGCGACCACCCGAGCCGGACTGCTCACAGCTCCGCTGCGCGCCAGATTCGGCATCATTAACCGGCTCGATTATTACGACCGCACTCAGCTGCATATCATACTGAAACGCTCCGCACATATTCTCTCCGTCAAGGCGGAAGAGACCGGGCTCCGCGAAATCGCAGGCCGGTCCCGGGGAACCCCGCGTATTGCCAACCGCCTCCTCCGAAGATGCCGCGATTTTGCGGAAGCCGAGAAAAGCCTCCGGCATAACGACGGGATCATCACTAAAGAGGTAGCCGATTATGCATTGAAGAAACTCGAGGTCGACGAGTTGGGTCTGGACGAGATGGATAAGAGAATCCTGATCTCGATCGTTGAGAAATATGGCGGCGGACCCGTCGGATTGAATACGCTTGCAGTCACGGTCGGAGAGGAAGCGGGAACGATCGAGGAGGTCTACGAACCGTATCTGATCCGCGAAGGTTTCCTGAAGCGCACATCGCGGGGGAGGGAGGTTACCGACATCGTCTATCACCACTTTGGAAAACCCGTTAAATCCCCGGGGAAAACCGATCAGCTTCCACTCATCGACGGACTCTGAGCATGAGCCACCAGATCTATAAATACAAACGTACCTTCATCGGCCGGCTCCCGAACGGCGCCGATCTCCTGAAAGGCATAACCGAATACATCATCAAACATAAAATATCGATCGGCGAGGTGCACGGCATCGGCGCGGTTTCCCGGTCGGCGATTCTCTATTATAATCAGCAGACGAAGGAATACGAGAAGATCGCGATCGACGAGCCGATGGAAATGCTGTCGCTCGCCGGGAACATTTCCATTCGCGATCACGACCCGTATCCGCATCTTCATATCGTACTCGGTGACCGGACCGGAAGAACCTTCGGCGGACGTCTCGCCGGGGGAACGATCGTATTCGCCGCAGAGATCGTCATACGCGAATACGAAGGAGAGCGCCTCTACCGGGAGCGCGATCCGGGCACCGGCCTGCATCTCTGGGATTACCGGTCGGAACTGCTCGTCTGAACCTTCTTTATGCCGCATCTACAATCCATATCCGAATCACCGTATCTCCGCTCGCCGCTCCCGAAATCGTTTTTTGAGGAACCTCCCGTTCGACTCGCAAAAAAACTGATCGGTACGATTCTCGTGCGGGAAACGGAAGGTCATCTCCTCTCTGCGCGCATCGTCGAAGCGGAGGCGTATGCGGGAAGCGATGATCCGGCATCGCATGCATATCGTGGAAGAACTCAACGAAACGAAGTTATGTTCCGGAGCGGCGGTTATGCGTATATCTATTTTACCTACGGCATGCACTACTGTTTCAATGTGGTCTCGGGGAGAAAGGATGGTCTGGCAGGGGCTGTGCTCTTCAGAGCTGCGGAACCACTGGATGGTATAACTATTATGCGCCGAAACAGAGGAAAACAGGATCTGTCGCAGTTGCTGAGCGGTCCCGCAAAACTCTGTGAAGCCATGGATATTACCGGCGAGCTCAACGGAATCGGACTGCAGGGTCCGCCGCTGTATCTGACTCCTCCTCCCGATGGAGCGAAGATCCGGATCCGTGCTACGCCGCGCATAGGCATTACCAACGGCAAAGACAAAAGATGGAGGTTTGTGGATGCGGATAGCGGGTACCTGTCGGTAAGGATTGGAAAAACCCGTTAATAGGCGAATGATGCGATCCATGGTTTAGCGGATCAATGTATCTTTGATATTAAAGTTCCTACCGATACAAGAAATTTGTTCTATCTCGCATTGATGAGGAGAACAAGAGTGTCAAAGATAATCGACCTTAAGCTCGAGATAGACTGAAATTC
>CAZBUK010000050.1:0-26366 GCA_964495085.1 uncultured Ignavibacteriales bacterium | reverse complement strand
ATGGATATACCGTCTATGGTTCCGATATTGGTATATGCATGAACAACACCGGGAGGAATTACGACCTTACAGGGTATATTTTCTTCGGTTGCGAAGGAAAAATATGCGCCGTATGTGCGGGAGTCTTGTCTATTATCCCAGAGATGTATTTTAAATCGGGAAATTCCGGGGAAGGAGAAGAAGTCGGTCTGTTTTCTATGCTCGTGCGGCCCCCGGGTGATACCGGGACGGGTTATTGAGAAATATGCCATTGCCGGGAGCGGGGCTTCGTTCATCTCATCGCTGCGAAATATTTCAGTCAGCCATCCGCGTTGATCCTCGAACAATGCCTGTTTCCGTATTATTATCCCTTGAATGTCTGTTTCGATCACACCTACCCGGTTCCAGAAGTCTTTAAACTCTTAATTTTACTAAATTAATGATTGAAAATCAATGGAAATCGTGCGGGATGTAGTGGAATAGGAGATTATGATAAGTATACGGTTGGGGGTATTTAGAGAGGGAAGAATTAGACACGAATTTCACGAATTACGATCATGCAGCTTGATCTGATAGACTTTTTTCGCTTTGAAGATGCTAAAGCCAGAGGCGGCATGGCGTAAGTATTGTCTTTGGAAGAATTGCGCCTTTATCATTTGGGAGTCTCAGTCGGGCTTGTCTCTTCCCCCAGTAATGAGGAGATGTCAGGTCGGCCATTGCAAACCTCTGAAAATGGCAATCATAATCCTCTCTGGTAAAAGATATATTATAATGATGAAGACCTTACCTAATCAAAACCATCCGTCTCATCTTTACGCGTCCTTGTGATTTCATGGAATAGAAATATACCCCACTCCCCAGATTGTCCCCGTTGAAGGTCACCGTATGTATCCCGGCCTGTCGATTTTCATCGACGAGAACCGAAATTCTTCTCCCAAGCACATCGTAGATCTCGATAGTAATCCAGGCGTCATCAAGGAGATCGTATCGTAAGAGCGTCGTAGAATTAAACGGATTGGGATAATTCTGATGAAGAGTATATTGAGTTATTGGACCGGAGTCATCCGGATTCGGCGAGATACCGCCGGTGGATGTATGTAATATCATTCCATAACCTGCGACCCAACCATTAACGGGATCTGTAAAGTAAACTGAATGCAGAGGGTAATTCGCCCCGGAGAATTGCCCCTTCCATATACTCCCGCCGTCGTCTGTACTGATTATTGCCCCCCGGTCTCCCACTGCCCAGCCGTTCATTTTATCGATAAAAATTAACGAATATATTGGATGACTCAGCCCGGTCTCTATGATATGCCAATTTTCGCCGCCGTCGAATGTTCGTATGACCCTACCGTTGCCGTCTGCCGCCCAACCCCTTGATTCATCGGCAAACCGCACAGAACGTATCTGGTTAAATGTGCCGCTCGGCTTCTGAATCCAGGTTATCCCTCCATCGGTCGATTTAAGGATAGTCCCATGATTACCCACCGCCCATCCGATACGGTGATCGAAGAAAAAAATAGAAGTTAAATCATGAGGAGTTCTGCTCACGCCGAGAGTCCAGTTTCTACCGCCATCGATAGTGCGATAAATGACTCCATTATCTCCCGCGACCCAACCGGTAGAAGCATCTATAAAAAAGACGGAATTCAACCATCCAAGAAGGGTTTCTGCGGTCCAGGTGTTACCTCCGTCCGAAGTATGCACAGCTATCCCGAATCCCACTGTCCAACAGGTAAACGCATCTGTGCAATGTATCGATGTTAACCATCGTTTGTCTAAAACCCGCTGAGGGACCCAGCTTATACCTCCATCCTCAGTTTTGAGGATAATGCCGCCGGTGGGTCGATCCGGATTTTGCCCGATTTCTCCCACCACCCACCCGATGTTTGAGTCATGCATAAAGATACTGGATAATCTGTATCCGTTGATCCCGGTGAGCGAAATCCAACTCGATCCCCCATCGATTGATTTAAATATTAATCCATTGGTTCCGACAACATATGAGACAAATGAGTCGGTGGAATATACCCCAAACAGATGTAAGCCGGTCCCGCTTGATGCTGCTGTCCAGTTCTTACCTGCATCCGCGGTTTTTACTATTACCCCGCCGAGCCCCACCACTATCCCGTTGTCCGGGTCGGTAAAGTGTACGGAAGTTAGCAAACGTTCCGATCCCCTTCTCTGCTCGATCCACGTTTCTCCTCCGTTACCGGTATAGAGAATTATACCACCGTCGCCCACGACCCACCCGGTACTCACATCAACAAAATGAACCGATCTCAGGTCAAATTCGGTTCCCGACGTCTGTAATTCCCATGTTACTCCCCCATCAGGCGTATAATAAATTAGCCCTTTTCCTCCAACAACCCAACCATGCTCGGAGTCTACGAAGTAGACATCTTTGAGATATCCACCTTCAATTCTTTTTGCTGTCATCCATGATTTGCCACCATCCGTTGTTTTCAGGATACCTGAGGATCCGCTAATCAGCCATCCCCATCGTGAGCTAATAAAGAATACCGATTCCAAATAATCCCGTGTGCCAGAGGTCTCCAGTAACGACAGAAACATCCACGTGTCCCCCCCATCCCTTGTCATAAATATTTCCCCACCATAAGTTGTAACCCATCCACTGGAAGAGCCAATAAAATGAATTGACGAAATTTGGAAACGCGTATCGCATTTCTGGAATTTCCAACTGTCGCCTCCATCCGTTGTCTTAAGTATTGTGCCACCCAAACCTGCAACAAAGCCTGTCAATTCGTCGAGGAAATAGACTGCTGACAAATCATTTCCCTGCGGCTTCGGATATTG
This sequence comes from uncultured Ignavibacteriales bacterium, assembly GCA_964495085.1. Lineage (GTDB taxonomy): Bacteria > Bacteroidota > Ignavibacteria > T3Sed10-11 > T3Sed10-11 > CAZBUK01. Next base: position 23,570 of record CAZBUK010000050.1, on the reverse strand, counting down.
CCAGCTCCAGCCACTCTGAGAATACAATGAAAGAGGGAAAAGGATCAAAAGTATATAGAGGAATTTCATATTCGGACACCCTTACTTGAGCACCACCATGCGTTTCGTCTGCACAAATCCAGCCGCCTGCAACCGGTAGAAGTATACTCCGCTGCCGACTCTGTTTCCAAATTTGTTTGATCCATCCCATGTAACTGAGTGACGGCCCGCTACCTTCCACTCATTTACGAGTGTATTTACTACCCGTCCTGTGATATCGTAAATCGTAAGAACCACGTCCGATTGCTCGGGAATTGAAAATGAAATCTCTGTGGTCGGGTTGAAGGGGTTGGGGAAATTCTGATACAGATGATGGTCGATCGGCAGTAAATCATCCATATCCGTTGATTCGTCTTCGACAGTTGTAAGCGAACTGCTCACATACATTCCGTTCCACGTTCCTAAATATAAACGATTCTGATGAGCATCGTATAAAATATTCGACACAGCGAGAATGTTCGGAGCCTTCTGGTCGTATAATGGTTGCCAGGACAACCCGTTATCGGTTGTTCGAAATATGCCGACAGACGAGCCCACATAGACAGTACCGAATGGATCCTGTGCAAAATCACAGGTGTACGGATAGGGTGCAAAACTACAGTGAGTCCAGGAATCTCCATAATTCACCGAGCAAAAGATATTGGAAGTGTAAGGATTGACATAATGACCCATAAGAGAACCGTTTGACAAAGTAATAAGCGATGTGAAGCCGGACCACTTGGGATAACTATATATATATGCCGTCGTACTATCCTGGAAATTAAATCTATACAAACCGTGGAATGCCGAGACATAAAGAAACCGATCGTCGTATGTGAGTATTTCACCGGGATTTCCGACTAAATTCCATGTACTCCCACCGTCCGACGATCGGTATAATCCAGATTCCCCTGAGAAATAGATCTCTTGAGAATCTATCTCCACATACCCATCTACGTTATCCCCCTTAAACTTAGCGTTACATTGCTGCCATGAGAAAAAATCGCCCGAGCAAAATGTATGGGATGGCGTACGCGCGATTACGGCGCCGGATGATTGCAAAAATAATTTTCGGATCTCCTTCGTATTCAGCCCTGAATTAAATTCAGTAAATTCGTCGTTCTGATAATCGTATTTGAATACTCCCTCTCTTTTTGTCCCAACTAAAACTATATCCTGGTTGGTGATCTCCAGGGCCGTTACATGAGGGTTGCTAATGCCGCTATCGGCACGGTTTGAATGAGTTCTATCAGGAGATGTACGATATATCTGATTCTCATATACGATAAACAGCGAGCCGTCTACCGTTGTTGTTACCTGATTTAAGCGTTCATTCACAGGCACGATGGAAACCAGTTCCCAATTCATCCCATTGTTATATGAGACATAAATATGACCGGAGTAAAGCCCTGCATATAACGTATCATTATGTATCGAGGTTACGGAAAAACGACCGATCACATTAATTTTATCGGCGCTCATCGTCCAGGATTCACCCTGATCATTTGATCTGAAGATATAACCATCATTACCAACATATATATCTCCGTCGCAAGTGATTGTCATAAACTGGAAAAAACTTCCTGACAATGAAAGTATATCCCAATTATCGCCTAAATCGGAAGATCTATACAGGATTCCATCATAAAGTGTAACATATACTATTCCATCGGGTGAAACTGCGATATATTGGATGTGAAGAGCGGTCGGCGGTAATCCTTGATTTGCTGTTTCCCAGGTATCACCGTTATCTGATGACCTATACACGCCAAGTCCCGAAGCCACTAAAAGTATATCATTCGCCGAAACGTAAACTATCGAACTGAGATAAATTGATTGGTTTTGATCGATTATAAGTGGCTGCCAGTCGGCCTCATCCGCTAATTTCCTGTATAATCCGGTACTTCCTAATGCGAACATATCTCCGGTATCGTTTATTACCAAGTGTTCGGTTTCTCGAAGTTCCCCTTGCATGTTCCATTTCAGATTCTGCGGATCATACATATAGATCCCTCCCGAGCTGGCAAGATATATATCCTCGTGTGACGAGATATATATTGATTTTAAGCCCCCCGGAGAAGTCGGAAAAGGGAGTCTTTTCCACTCTACCTCCTGAGGAAACGCAATGAATGTCGCAAGGAATAAATGGATGAAAGCTTGATATATGAACAATTTATATTTCGATTTCATTTTATCACCTCTTCATTACAAAATGTGTTTCGGAGCAAATCCGGATAGGGACACTTCCATGTATCGGAGCTGTCATATACATAGTTATAACATCTGATTCAACTAGAGGGGATATGAGATCGCGATGGCTAAAGGTTATGTCGTAAAGTGATTTATAATCGGGCGTGAAACGGGAGCATACATCAATGAAGAATGATAGGCGGACTACAAAGAAACTATTCGGGAGAGAAATGCGTGCGTTCATTCTGATATCCCCCATAGAAATCAAAACGATTGTTTACAAATCAAATCTGTGAAGTAGAAATTATGCTTTTCCTTCACACCGGAATACTGCAATAAGATATGATTAAGTATTTCAAATATCAAACGTAAATCGGACATAACCGTCGTATTTAGGCGGGCTCAGGCTCTCATATCAACAAAAAAACAGCAATTTCCATACTCCTCGTGTAATATGAAAAAGAATTGTTGGAAATTATGAGGAACCGAAATCGATATATTAATTTAAATCAGGCGGATTAAAGAACGGAATTATCGGATACTCTACGCGGAATGGGATTTCTGTACTTCGTTCGCCCTATGCTACATCCTCTCCGGCGCGGCGATGCCTAATGCCGAGAGTCCGTTTGCCAACACGATCTTCGTCCCGCGGCAAAGCGATAACCGTGCCAGTGAACGCTCGCGGTCGGTGGTGATGATACGGTGCGCATGGTAGAACTTATGGAATAATGCCGCAACCTCGGCAAGATAGGCGCCGATATGGTGCGGCTCAAAGGCCGTCGCGCTCATTTCTACGGTCTCCGGAAATTGTTCGAGAATTTTCGCCAGCCCTATCTCCTCGGACCCGGTCAGCAACCCGGTATGCTCGCACGCCAGCTCGTCCCCCTCCGCATAGTCCCATCCGAATTCATGCGACGAAGTTGCGGCGAATCGCAGAATCGAAGCGATCCTTGCATGCGCATACTGCAGGTAGTACACCGGATTCTCCTCGGTCTCCTGCTTGGCCAGATTCAGATCGAAATTCAGATGGCTCTGCGGACTCCGCATCAGGAAGAAAAACCGCACCACATCAGGCCCGGCTTCGTCGATCAGCTCGTCGAGCGTGATGTAATTGGCCTTACGGGTCGACATCTTCACAATCTCCCCGTCGCGCACGACCGTGACGAACTGATGGAGCACGACCTTCACCGATCCGTCGTCGTAACCGAGCGCCCTGATACCCGCGAGCACGTCCGGGTAGGTCGCATGATGATCGGCGCCGAGAATATCGACCATCAGATCGTAGCCGCGGCGTATCTTTTCGCGATGGTAGGCGATATCGGGAAGCCGGTACGTCGGCTCGCCCGTACTCTTCACGATGACCCGGTCCTGATCCAGTCCGAGCTCCGAGGTCTTGATCCAGACAGCGCCTTCATGATCGTACGCAAGCTTCCGCTCGCGTAAGATTCCCACGACCTCGTCGATGAATCCGTCGTCGTACAGGGACTTCTCGTTGTAAAACTTGTCGAACCGTATCCCCAGCCGGCCGCAGGTTTTCTGAATATCTCCGAAGATCTCCCGTTCGGCAGTCTCTTTGAATATTCCCTCGGCATCTGAGGTCCGTAGCGAGTCTCCGTATTTTTCGAAGAGCGATCGGGCGATATCCCGGATATATTCCCCCTGATAATAGTCTTCGGGGAAGCCGGCATCGTCTCCCAAAAGCTCCAGGTACCGGCGTCTGACCGAGTCTCCCAGCACCCGCATCTGCCGCCCCGCATTGTTGAAGTAGTACTCGCGGTCCACCGTATAACCGATACGTTCGAGCAGATTCGCTATGGTATCGCCGAGCACCGCGTTCCTTCCGTGTCCGACGGTCAGCGGTCCGGTGGGATTTGCGCTTACGAATTCAACGTTGGCTTTCTTTCCCCAATGCGTGTCGAGACGTCCGTACCGTTCCCCCGCTGCGATGACGGCGCCGAGGTTGCCGATGTAATATTCGTCTTTGAAGAAGAAGTTGATAAAGCCCGGGCCCGCGATCCGGATATCGCGGAGCGCCTCGTCGTTTCTCCTGATCCGTGCAGCGATGGTCTCTGCAATTTCCCGGGGTTTTCTCTGCAGCTCGCGCGTGAGGAGCAGTGCGATGTTGGTCGACAGGTCGCCATGCTCCGCGACCTTTGGATAATCGTACCGGACGGCATCGGGCATCGAATAGCCCAGCTCGCGTACCGCGCTTTCGACTAAAGAAGCGATATAACTTTTCATTGAGCGATCTGATTAAATATTTTTCTCAATTTCCTCTATACCATCCCGCCGACGGGGCGGGCGGAGTGCAGAAACTTATTCCGCCTTCCTGGCGGAAGGCTTATCCCTCACCCGCTCGATCCGCGCATCGGCCCAGAGTTTCTCAAGATTATAGAACAGGCGCGCATCGCGGTGAAAAATATGCACGACAACGTCGACATAATCGAGCAATATCCATGAGCGGTTCTTGTATCCCTCGTCGTGCCAGGCCTTGTAACCGCTCGCGGCCAGCCCTTCCTTCACCTTATCGGCGACGGCTTTGACCTGAACCTCCGAGTCCCCGGAACAGATTACGAAGTAATCCGCAACGGTTGTAATCTTCTTAACGTTCATGATTATGATGTCGTGAGCTTTGACCGAGAGACAAAGCCCGGCGGCTTTTCCTGCAAGCTGTTTTGTGGTCAAGTATCCTTCCTTTCAATTCATCGGCCGGAGGCTTTCATAATCCCTCCCGATGACGATGGTCACATCAAGAAAATAATCGAGGTTGATCTGTTGAATGACATTCACGTCTTTTATGCCGAGCGCATAAGCGACCTTCTTCGCATGTTCGATATTTCCCGTCCGGTCGATCACCATCGACTCCGGCACGTCGAAACTTCTGTAATTCCCCATCTCCACGACATCGTATCCCCGGGAGCGCAGATACTGGGTAAACTTCGTAGCGACGCCGGCAACGCCGCAGCCGTTCAGCACGTCTACCTGAATGACCTCGCCCGCGGCGGATTCATCCTTAACCGGATCGACGGGAGGACGGATCGTGGTGCGCATGATGAGAGAATAGGAGAGAAATACCGCTGTCGCAATCAGGAGAACTATACCGGTATTTATAAGATGGGTTCGGAATCGTGCGGCGCTGATGATTCGATTATCCTGTGTCTTCATTCCTCGTGTGGAGCAGCAATAAAAAAACCGGATATCCCTTCGCGCGAAGGCATATCCGGTCGGTTAAAATCCGTCTCTCTGAACCGCTGTACATCGATCTCAGTACCGGTACCACGGCTGGTAATATCTCGAACCGTAATATCCGAAATAGTCGGTGTACGGGATCTGCCGGTACTGAAGCTGAATTCTGAAGTGTTCCGACGGCTGATAATTGATCTCAGCCCGCGAGATAAACAGATTCGAATTATCCTCCATATTTCTGTTGAAGCTGTTGTACGGAGAATGCATCAGACTGACATCGAGCTGAACGTTGAGCGGGTCGGCCAGCTTGTAGAACATGGAGTTCGTGTACATACCGACCGCCATACCCTGTCCCCCGCCGGTCATATACGACATTGTGTAGGAATGCCGCATTCTGAAATTTTCGGGACTAAAGAAGCTGAAGAAGGAGGGTGAATCGCTGGTAACGATCGCATCCGCAACCCGGGGCGTTCCGGTCTGCTGATCCCTGAACTGGGCGTCCGAGTCGATCGCCAGGAGGAGTGTCAGGATGCACGCAATGCCGAATATAACCGATATTCGCTTCATAATTCCCTCACTTCCAAAAAATTGATACAGACAAAAAAACCTATGAAATAACAGAAAATCACCAATATAATACCCATAACAATCCGAAAAGTCAAGTAGTTCGCGCATCGCGGGAAATGCGATCCACGCTTGTCCTTTCGGCGTATAGACGGTTCATTGCTTCAAGTTGTTCCATCGTATTCACACCGTTTATCTCATCCCGATCGGGTGTTTTTCGCGCTGAAATGACTTTATCGGAAGCACGGAAGAGTGCAAATACGTCGGTCAAATAATATTCTTTCTGCGAGTTCTCCGGTTTAATGTTCGCCAATGCTTCAAACAGGTCGCGGTTCCGGAACAGGTAAATCCCCGAATTTATCTCACGTACTTCACGCTCGGCCTCCGAAGCGTCGCGGTGCTCGATGATCTTCTCGACCGAGCCGTCGGTTCGCCTGATGATCCTGCCGTATCCCGTCGGATCGTCCAGGTCCGCAGTCAGGACCGTGGCTGAGGCATTCGATGCCCGGTGAAGTCCGAGAAGCTCCTGAATTGTCTCTTTCCTTAACAGCGGTACGTCGCCCGAAAGCACTAATACGTCTCCGCGGTAATTCTGAAGCGGACTTTCGGCCTGCATCACCGCATGTCCGGTTCCGAGCTGCGGGTCCTGAACCGCGATAACGAGATTCCCGTCGAAACGCCCGAGATACCGGATCACCGATTCCCTCTGATAACCTATGACCGCGACGACCGGGGAAGCGCCGCAAGCGTAGGCGAGATCCACGACGTGCCCGATCATCGGTTTACCGCCGACTTCATAGAGCACTTTCGCCTTCTCGGGATTCTTCATCCGTTTTCCCTGGCCGGCGGCCATGATGATCGTTGCGAGCCGATCCTCCGGGCGGGTTCGATTCATTACTCCTGTATCTCCATACTTTGTCCGACAATCACGTCTTTAATCGTGTTATCCTCATCGAGCAATACGACTTTCGGTTTGTGATCCGTTATTTCAGCTTCCTGCAACAATGCATAGGCGATGATAATGATCTTATCGCCGACGCTTCCGAGCCTTGCCGCCGGCCCGTTCAGGCAGATGACCCTCGATCCCCGTTTGCCGGGGATCGTATAGGTTTCAAACCGGGCGCCGTTATTTACGTTCACCACCTGCACCTGCTCGAAGACGGCGATGCCGGCCGCGTCGAGGATATCCTCGTCGACCGTCAGACTTCCTTCATAGTGAAGATCGGCCTGTGTAATCCGGGCATGATGGATCTTGGACGAATAAAATTTTCGCAACACGAACTTAATTCCGTTTATAAGTGATTGTAAGAAATTCCGGCGATGATTCCGTTATACCTTATCGTTCTCCGACAGGAGAATATTATCGATTAATCTCGTGGTTCCGATACGTGCTGCCAGTGCGAGGCAGTACTCGTTCCCCTTGATTAACCGATTCGCTTCACAAAATGTTCCACTATCGACGAGTGTTATATAATCGATCGCTATACTTTCGGTGGAAGCGATGGTATCCCGGACTGCAGCGATTATGTCCGGTGCGGATCTTTCACCCGCCTGAAACCGGCGTTCGCCCGCATTGAGCGCGGCGTAGAGGGATGCTGCCTTGCGCCGTTCCTGCTCCGAAAGATAGATATTCCTGGAGCTCAGCGCCAGCCCGTCTTGTTCGCGAACGGTCGGAATCCGTCGAATCTCCACGGGTAGATTGAGATCGCCGACCATCTTTCTTACAGCTGCAATCTGCTGGGCATCCTTTTGACCGAAATAAGCGCGATGAGGCTGCGTTATGTTGAACAACTTCAGCACCACCGTGGCGACGCCTTTAAAATGTTTGGGGCGTGATGCTCCTTCAAATCGCTCCGATATCGGCCCGGGATCGATATATGTACTGAAACCGTCGGGGTAAATCTCCCGAACCGATGGAAGGAAAATATAGTCGACCCCTGCGCGTCCGGCGTACTCCTCGTCATTCGTGATGTCCCGGGGATATTTATCGTAATCCTCATTCGGACCGAACTGCGTCGGATTTACAAAAACGGTCAGAATCACGACGTCGTTCTCTCTACGCGCATGGCGCATCAGCGCTGCATGACCTTCGTGCAGGTATCCCATCGTGGGTACGACGCCGATGGTTCGCCCCGTGCGGCGTTCCCGTTCCGCGATTTGTCTCATGCCGGAGACTGTCGTGATTACTTCCATAGTCGATCGCCGCGTGCGCGATCCCGACGATCCGCGTATATATGCTCCGGATTACCGGAGGTCGGAGTTAAAGTGCGCATCAGGCCGCTCAGTCGATACAGTGCCGTATCAGGATCGCCAGCGTATTCTTCAATTCTTTCCGGTGGACGATCATATCCACAAAACCGTGCTCGAGTAAGAATTCAGAGCGTTGGAATCCTTCGGGAAGATCCTTACCGATCGTCTGTTTGATAACCCGCGGTCCGGCGAAACCGATGAGTGCGCCCGGTTCCGCAACATTGAAATCTCCCAGCATTGCATAGCTCGCGGTTACGCCGCCGGTCGTCGGATCCGTAAGAACGGAGATGTACGGCACGCTCGCTTCATGTAAAAGCGATAGCCGTGAACTTGTCTTCGCCAGTTGCATCAATGAGAGCGCTCCCTCCATCATCCTGGCTCCTCCGCTTGAAGATATGATAATGAGCGGCCGCTTGTTTTTTCTCGACCGGTCGATCGCGCGTGCGATCTTTTCTCCGACAACCGTTCCCATGCTTCCGCCGATAAACTTAAAATCCATACATGCGAGCACTATATCGATGCCGTCGAGTTTACATGACCCGGTTCGCACGGCATCGTATAATCCCGTTTTCTTGATCGCATCGTTCACGCGGTCGGGGTACTTTTTCGTATCCGTAAAGCCCAAGGGATCCCCGGATTTCATTTTTGCGTCCGTTTCACGGTATGTTCCTTTATCCGCAAGTATGGAGACGTATTCCGTACTTCCGATCCGGAAGTGATAGCTGCACTTCGGGCAGGTAAAGAGATTTACCTCGAGCTGTTTATTGTGAATCATCTCCCCGCAGCTCTCGCACTTGCTCCACATTCCGCCCGGTATATCTTTTTTGACCCCGCTGCTTTCGATGTTTTCCTTCGACCTTTTGAACCAGGACATTGAGTGCTCCTTATGAGAGGACGGGAAATCCGTTACCGTACGGGGGCAATGGAGGATCCGCTCTCAAATTGTTTGATATAAAGGGGAACCGCATCGACTGCATCGACTTCCGGAAAATAGGGTGCCAGCATACCGGTATAAATCGCCGAACTAACGTGAAAACTCTTCCCGATCGAATCAAGGAGTCTCCGCTTCACTCCTTCATCGGCGACCTCCTTCAGCAGCAGCTCTATACCGTCTCCGGCTATAACGTCATCGGGAAAGGACCGCAGAACATCGACAAACTCCGCACGGTAGTGAGTCTCGATCTCCGACAGCGCCTGCGGCTCTACCCCCGCAAGATAACGCGCCGTATAAAATTCCCCCCGGCGGGCGGGGATAACAACGGATACGGGGCAATGCATGTCCGCACCGATCCGACGGGCGAACACCGCGGGCGTTGGAATTGGAACGATTCGCGCTCCGGTTCCCGCGGCGATCCCTTTGGCAACGCTCAAACCGATCCGCAAACCGGTAAATGACCCGGGTCCGATCGAAACGGCGATACCGTCGATCTCTTCCGGACGCATTCCCCGTGCACGGAGCAATTCATCGATGAACGGGAGCAGGAGTTCCGAATGCCGTTGCGGAGCGATCTCCGAACGCTCCGCCATCACCGTCCCACCCTTAAGTAAAGCGGCGGAACAGACCTGTGTTGCCGTATCGATCGCGAGTATTGTCATCTATCGCCGACAATTTTCTATTCTGATATTCCTGATGTTTTCGGAATCCCCGCGTTCAAGCTCGATTTTCCAGTACGGTCCGGTCAGCAGCGGCAGACAGATTTGCGGCCATTCGACCAGGCAGATACCGTCGCCTCCGAACAACTCTCCGATACCGATACGGTCGGCTTCGCCGGTAGATTCCAACCGGTAGCAGTCGATATGATGTATACGGAGCAGACGTCCGTCGCCGTTGCGTGCGTTATAGATATTGATCAGTGTGAATGTCGGACTGACGACCGGCTCTTCCACGCCGAAGCCGGAACAGATACCCTGAACGAATTTCGTCTTTCCCGATCCCAGGTCTCCGAAGAGGAGGACAATATCGCCTCTCGATATCCGGCGGGCGAACATTCGTCCGATCCCAAGCGTATCTTCATCGGACAGGCTCGTCACCGAAGCGGGCAATTCCCCGGGAAGTGCCGGAATCATGCTAACGAGGCTTCATGATCAGGACGGGAAGTATCATCTCCTCCATCGACATGCCGCCGTGCTGAAACGTATTTTTGTACTGGCTCAGATACTTATGGTATTCGGTAGGATACACGAAATAATAATCCTCCCGGGCGATGATGTAATTTGCCGTGATCCCGCGATTCGCGAGCTTCAACTGCGCGGGGTTTTTCACAAACAGAGCGTGTTTCTCGTCCACCTTAAGATTCCTGCCGTACTTATACCGCAGACTCGTCGATGCCTCCCGGTCGCCGAGCACTTTCGCTCCCCGCTGGCTCAGTACGCTGCCGTGATCAGTGGTCACGATAACGGTAGTATTCTTCTGAGTTGCAAGCTGACGGAACATCCCGAGGAGCCATGAATGCTGAAACCACGAACGGGTAAGCGTTCGGTATGCGGGTTCGTTCGGAGCGATCTCCCGCAGGATTTCGGAATCCGACCGGCTGTGCGCGAGCATATCAATAAAGTTGACCACGATCGAGACCAGCCGGTTCGACGTCAGAGACGTGATGTGCTGCTCGTTCGCCCGGCCGAAATCGGGATCGAGTATCTTGATATATTTCGGTTCGGGTTTCAGGGTAATTTTCAGGCTCTGCAGCTGCATGTCCAGCAGCTCCTTCTCGAAGCGGTTGTGGCTGTTGTCGTCGTCCTGTCCGCGCGCCCAGACATCGGGATACATACGTTCGATCTCCGACGGAAATAATCCGCTGAAGATGGCATTCCGTGAATACGGAGTCGCGGTGGGGAGGATTGAAAAATGCCACCGTCGCGAAATCGAGAAATCCTGGGCTATCATCCGTTCGATGAGAAGCCATTGATCGTACCGCATGCAGTCGATGACGAAAAAGAAGACCGAACGGCCGGTTTCCAGCTCGGGAACCACGTATTCCCTAAACAGATTATTTGAGAGTATCGGAGCGCCGGGGGGATTCTCGATCCAGTCGCGGTAGTTCGACTCGACATATCTTCCGAATGCGCTATTTACATCGCGTTTCTGTTCGCCGAGCATTTCCCGCAAGCCGGCTTCGGGGTGCCGGTCCAACTCAAGCTCCCATCCGACTATCTTTTGATACAGCGAGATCCATTCCTCAAACGACATCGGATTCATCAGCGATGCCGAGATCGTGCCGAATTCCTGCACATAATCCCTTGAAACCTGTTCCTGCGTGATTCGCTTACCTTCGAGGAGTTTTTTACAGATGAGCAGTACCTGGCTGGGACTCACCGGTTTAATAAGATAATCGCTTATCTTGGCGCCTATCGCATCTTCCATCAGCGATTCCGCTTCGTTTTTCGTCACCATCACGATCGGCAGCGCCGGTTGTATTTCCTTCATCTCTGATAGGGTCTTAAGCCCTCCCATCCCGGGCATCATCTCATCGATGAAAACCAAGTCATAGGTATTATTGCGCACCAATACGACTGCATCCTCACCGTTTGTGGCGGTCTCGATTTTGTATCCCTTATCCGATAGAAACCGGATATGCGGACGCAGGAGATCGATCTCGTCATCGACCCAAAGTATGTTTCTTCGACCGTTTTCCATAATTGGAGCGTTTCTTTCCCTTTTTCAATTCCTCAGCACATTTCTCAGGTAAACCAATGCAAACATTTAATTTAAAGAATAACACCTCAAGAATCAAATATAACCTGTCCGGAAGATCCGGGGAGGATGGACAACATTGGAAGGTTATTTTCGCGGTATCAGGGAAGAACGTTTGAAGTTCGGAGGAGACCGGACAGGTCTGTTCAGATCCACTTCAGCGAGGTAGGCAACCGTGTCGACGGTATCGTACGGCAGCCAGCACGCCAGCAGGAACCGGTCGCCCTACTCCGTCCGGTGGTGAACCGAGAGCACCTTACCTCCAAAATCGTCGATCCGGCGGCTTACATATTGTATATCGGTCCACCACAGTCCGGATTGAAGTTCGACATCGACGCGCAGCCGCGCCTGCATATCGACGGGTATTTCGGGGGATGAATACCATTCTTCCACGACCGCCATTCCGAGCCAAACGGATACGTTGCCGGCGTGCATCGCTTCGATGAGAACGAAAATAGTATCGTCAATTTTTGATGCGGATACGGGGTGGTCGGTTTGCGATTCCGTTGCCGGGGATACGGCAAGTGTGAGAAGTAAACACAGGGATATTGTATGTGTGGAAAGAATCACTGTGGGCAGGGACGGAATGACCTTCGGTGATTCCTTCCAGCCGTCCGGATGTTTTTTTGGCATAACGGAGTAGATCTTCTTCCGGTCATTTTATCATTGTGGGCAGGGACGGAATGACCTTCGGTGATTCCTTCCAGCCGTCCGGATGTTTTTTTGGCATAACGGAGTAGATCTTCTTCCGGTCATTTTATCATTGTGGGCAGGGACGGAATTGAACCGCCGACACAAGGATTTTCAGTCCTTTGCTCTACCAACTGAGCTACCTGCCCATGTCCAGTCGCTAAAATATGTTCAAACAAGAGCGAAAGAACATAAATATACTAACATTACGGATTTTATTCAAGACTTCTTGCATCCTTCTGACCGATGTAGCTGACGATATCCTCGCCACCGTCGACGCCGATGATGTTTCCCGAAATGAAGTATGCGTTGTCATGCGAAAGCAATGCGATCGCTTTTGCGACGTCTTCCGGGATCGTCGTACGCAGCTGCGGATTTTTTGCGGCGGCGATCCGGAGCATATTAAGGGCGCCCGGTATTTTCTGCAGAGCAGGTGTATTCGTAACGCCGGCCATGATGGAGTTTGCGGTTATTCCAAACGGACCGAGCTCCAGCGCGAGCTGTCGAATATACGATTCCAATGCGGCCTTCGCTGCGGATACGGCGCCATAATTCGGCAGAACGGTATGCCCTCCGGAACTGGTCATCGCAAACACGCGGGCACCCTTTTTGAGCATCCCCCGGGAGAATGCCCCCTGGGTCCAGTACACCAGCGTATTCGCCATGACATCCATCGTCATCTCGACCTGTCTCTGCGTCATCATGTCCTCGTGCTTATCCGAAATGAACGGGCGCAGCGTTCCAAAGGCGAGCGTGTGCATCAGTACTCTTATCCTCGATTCTTTTTCAGCCGAGAAAATTTCCTTAACCTCATCGAGGACTTCGTTCCGCCTACTCTCATCGGAGGCGTTCACGTTGAAGAAGAGGGCGCGTACTCCGGCCTTCTCCACGTCGTTTTTTATCTCCTCGGCCAGAGGCGCCGTTGCCGCACGGTCGAGATGAACCCCGATAACGCTCATCCCGCAGCGGGCGAGTTCGCGGGCAGTCGCACCGCCGAATCCGCTCGATGCGCCGAGGATAAGTGCATAGTCGTTTTTCGCGAATCGTATCTCACTGGTCACGTTGTCATCTCCAGATTGGTTTTGAAATGTAGAGTGAATTCGTATGAGTATCGGCGAATTGTCCCAACGGCGGGGGCCGGTTAGTCTAGTGCGGCTCCGCGAGAGAACGCATGGGAAATTACGACGGCGTATACATTACCCGAACAGCATCGTCAATATTGCCATCCGGATGAGAATACCGTTATGCGCCTGTCTAAAATAGGCAGCCCGAAGGTCATTATCAACTTCCGGGGATATTTCATTGAGTCTGGGAAACGGGTGCATGATCCGCGAGTTTCCCGGCATGAGAGATAGCACCTCCGCATCGATGTAATATCGGCCGGAATATTTCTCGTACTCGCGAGGTTTTTCGCCGAACCGTTCCCTATCAATCCGGGTCTGATATACGACATCGGCATCGGAAAGAACCGCCCGGAGGTCGTCGGTACATTCGTACCATACTCCATGGTTATCGAGATATTCCAGAATGTCGCCGTTCATCTGAAGCAAATCCGGCGCAACGAAGTAAATTTTAACGCGCTCGTATTTCCCGAGAAGATATGAGAGCGACCGGACGGTCCTGCCGTGCGCCAAATCCCCGACCATGACGATTTTCAATCCTTCAACCGAGCCGCGCTCTTTGTATATCGTATAGAGATCGAGCAGCGCCTGCGTCGGATGCTGCCCTCCTTTTCCGTCGCCTGCATTAACGACTGGAACTCCCGATACACCCGCCGCACGTTTCGATCCGTCAATCTCGTTATGTCTCAGAACGATCACATCGGCGTAATTGTTGATGACCTTGATCGTATCCTCCAGACTTTCGCCGGTTATGCCGGAGGAGAAATCGCGGGCGTTCTCGGTAGAGATCACTCTCCCGCCGAGTCGGTGCATCGCAGCTTCGAACGAAAACCGCGTTCTCGTCGAAGGTTCGTAGAAGAGGGCCGCCATGATCTTCTGATGATAGTCCTGCGTACCTCCCCGCGCGCAAATGCGGTCCATCTGATCCGCGATTGTAAAAATTTCGTTCAGGAGCGGGCGTGTAAATTGCTGGGATTCGATGATATGATAGAGTTTCATGATCGGTTAGACCGGAATCAGATTTTTTGAAATCGGATTTTATGAAGCCGGCGAGTGATAAAAATGCGTTCCCGCATTTCCGTCCACCGCCTCCCCGAGTTGTTCGGGACATGTGATGATCGCATGCGCGCCGCCGTTCTCGAGATATTCTACCACGGCTTCGATCTTCGGACCCATGTTCCCCGGGGGGAACTGTCCCTCCGCAAGGTATCGCTTTGCGTCGGCCAGGCCGACGTTCTGCAGCGGGCGCTGATCGGGCTTTTTATAGTTCAGGTACACTCTGTCGGCATCCGTCGAGACGATAAAGAGATCGGCCTTGAGTTCTCTCGCGAGCAGCGCGGACGCCCGGTCCTTATCGATCACCGCTTCGATTCCGTAGAGACGATCTTTGCGCCTGACAACGGGGATTCCTCCTCCGCCGACCGCAATGACAATGATATCGCATTCTACCGCCGCCAGTATCATCCGGGCTTCCACTATTTCAAGCGGGATCGGTGAAGGGACTACACGCCGGTACCCCCGCGCCGCATCTTCGATCATCGTCCAGCCGAGCTTTTCGGTTTTCTCACGGGCTTCTTCCGCGGTATAGAACGGACCGACCGGCTTCGTCGGGTTCTTGAATGCCGGGTCGAACTCATCCACGACGACCTGCGTCACGACGCTCCCGACTTCGTCGTTCCTGCCGGCATCGTCGAGCGCGCGTTGCAGCGTATTCTGCAGCATGTACCCGATTGAACCCTGCGTATCCGCGACGCAGACGTCCAGCGGTTCCGTGTAGACCTGATGCGAGGAGAGTTCGGAACGCAGCAGCTGCGCCCCCACCTGCGGGCCGTTGCCGTGCGTAATGATGACGCGATAGCCTCGCAGGACGAGCTGGACGATCGATGCGCAGGTATCGCCGATGTTTCTGAATTGTTCTTCGATTGTGCCGCGCTGGCCTGCCCGTACGATGGAATTCCCGCCGATGGCGATGAGGGCAAGTCTCTTTGTACTGATCATGTGAGAAGTTTGTGCATTAACGCTTTCTGCGCGTGGAGGCGGTTCTCCGCCTCATGAAATACGACCGATTGTTTTGAATCGATCACCTCATCGGTCACCTCGTCGCCCCGGTGGGCGGGCAGACAATGCAGAAATATCGCATCGGAGGCGGCGTGAGCCATCAGGGCGGAATTCACCTGATAGGGACGGAAAATCTCCTTTCGTTGTTCGGCTTCGGATTCCTGGCCCATGCTCGCCCAGACATCGGTGTATACCGCGTCGGCTCCGTTCACCGCTGTCCGGGCATCGTTGGTCACCGTAAGCGCCGCTCCGGTGGGGCGGGCGGCGTCTTCCGCGATCTCCAGGATTTCCTTCAGAGGTTCGAATCCCTTCGGGGTTGCGACCGAAACATTGACGCCGAGCTTCGCTCCGGTAATCAGCAATGAATGTGCGACGTTATTGCCGTCGCCGACATAGGCAAGTTTTTTCCCCTTCAGATCTCCCTTCAGCTCCCACATCGTCAGATAGTCGGCCAGCGCCTGGCACGGATGTTCCAGATCGGTTAATCCGTTGATAACGGGAATTCCGGCAAATTCAGCGAGATCGGTGCAGATCCGGTGCGCGAAGGTGCGTATCATAATGATGTCGACCATGCGCTCGAGATTCTTCGCGACGTCGTATACCGACTCTCTCTTCCCAAGGCTGATGTCGGAGGGACCGAGGAATATCCCGTTGCCTCCCAGTTGGCGGATGCCGACGTCGAACGTCACGCGGGTACGCAGGGAAGGTTTCTCGAATATCATAGCGAGCGTCAGACCTTCGCAAGAGCGCATATACTTCTTCCTGTCGGATTTCATTGCCGCGGCAAGTTCGAATAAATTCAATATCTCGTCGGCGGATAGATCCTGAGATGAGAGATAATCGGGGGATTTCACTGTCATGCTCCTGGTTATTATAAAACTTTAAATATTTTTTCCTGCCGCCGGCTCCCGGAAATATCGGCGATGCCGATGGCGCGAATCGTTCATCGTGCCCGCCTGATCCGGTCGATCTATTCTATTTCAGCAGGGATCGCAATGCATCGGAGAGATCGGGTTTCCCGATCTCACTGAGGTCGTAACCGACCCGGACCGACGGTTTTTTTATGTTGATGATTTTTCGCAGGTCGATCGGCGTCCCGATAATGACCACGTCGCATGGCGTATTGTTGATGGTCGCGGCAAGATCCTTCTTCTGCTTATCGCCGTAACCCATGGCGGGTAAAAGGAGTCCGATGCGCGGATACTTCTTGAATGTATCCTTGATGGATCCGACCACGTACGGTCTCGGATCGATGATTTCGAGAGCGCCGAATTTCCGTGCAGCGATCGTACCGGCGCCGTAGGTCATGTCTCCGTGCGTCAGCGTCGGGCCGTCTTCCACCACCAGCACCCGTTTCCCGCGAATGAGACCCGGATCGTCGAGACTGATCGGCGAAGCGGCCTCGATGATCATAGCCTTCGGATTGGTCTTCATTATATTCTGCCGGACGATCTCGATGTTTTCGGGCGACGCAGAATCGACCTTGTTGATGATCACCGCATCGGCGATACGGAGATTCACTTCGCCCGGATAATAGCTGATTTCATGGCCGGGGCGGTGCGGATCGGCGACGGTGATGGTAATATCGGCCTTGAAGAACGGCGTATCGTTATTGCCGCCGTCCCAGATGATCACATCCGCTTCCTGTTCAGCCTGTCGCAGAATCGCTTCATAATCGACCCCCGCATAAACTATCGTGCCCTGCTTCACGTGGTGTTCATATTCCTCCAATTCCTCGATCGTGCAGTCGTGCTTAATAAAATCTTTTTCGGTCTCGAACCGCTGGACTTTCTGTTTTACGAGATCGCCGTACGGCATCGGATGCCGGACAACGACGAGCTTCTTCCCCCGCGCCCGCAACATTTCGCTTACCTTCCTCGAAGTCTGGCTCTTTCCCGATCCCGTCCTGACTGCAACGATCGCAACGACGGGGACTTTCGATTTCAGCATCGTCTCCCTCACGCCGAGAAGCTTGAAGTTAGCTCCGGCGGCTATAACAACCGATGCCATATCCATGACATACTGATGCGAAACATCGGAATATGAAAACACCACATCGTCGACTTTATGGCTCCGGATGAGAGAGGCAAGCTCGGCTTCGGGATGGATCGGGATGCCTTTCGGATAACTTTCACCCGCCAGTTTGGCCGGATACCTTCTCCCCTCGATATTCGGAATCTGCGTGGCGGTAAAGCCGACGACTTCATAATTATCATTATCGCGGTAAACTACATTGAAATTATGGAAATCCCTGCCTGCTGCGCCCATAATGATAACTTTACGCTTGGTCATACTACCTCCGGATTGAATTGACGATACAGAAGCAAACACAGAGCGTGCCCCGCCTCGACGGCGGCGGGACACGGATGATTCGAGTTTGGAACGATCGTTTATTCGACCGTTACGCTTTTGGCGAGGTTCCTCGGTTGATCGACATTGCAGCCGCGGTTGACCGCAATGTAGTACGCGAGAAGTTGAAGAGGAATGCTGGCAACTATCGGCGCGAACATATCGATGGTCTCGGGTATGCGGAGCACGTAATCCGCATGACTGTCGATTACCACATCGTTGTCGTTTGCGACGGCGATCACCCTGCCGCGACGCGCTTTGACTTCCTGAATGTTGCTTAACACTTTATCGTACGAGCCGTCCTTCGGCGCGATCACCACGACGGGCATATCGTCGTCGATCAGCGCTATGGGACCATGCTTCATTTCGGCCGCCGGGTATCCCTCGGCATGTATGTACGATATTTCCTTTAACTTCAACGCTCCTTCGAGCGCCACGGGGAAATTGTAACCCCGCCCTAAATAGAGAAAGTTTCTGACCTTTGAAAACCTGTCGGCGATCTCCTTGATCGTCTCCGCCTGGGCGAGAATCGAATCGACCTTTCGGGGAATCGATCTCAGCTCGTCCAGGATTTCGATTCCTTCGGTGCTCGACATCCCCCGCAATCGTGCCATGAGTACGGTGATGAGCGCAAGGACGGTCAGTTGTGAGGTGAACGCCTTCGTCGAGGCGACGCCGATCTCCGGACCGGCATGAATGTAGACTCCGCTGTCGGTCTCTCTCGCGATCGTACTGCCGACCACATTGACGATTCCGAACACGCGCGCTCCCCGCTGCTTCGCCTCCTTCACCGCCGCGAGCGTATCGGCGGTCTCGCCGCTCTGACTGATGGCCCACACAATATCGTCTTCGTGGATGATCGGATTCCGGTACCGGAACTCGGATGCATATTCAACCTCGACGGGAATGCGCGCGTACTGCTCGAGCATATATTCCCCGACCAGGCCCGCATGCCACGAGGTGCCGCATGCGGTGATGATAAATCTCTTCGCGTTCCGGAGATGATCCATCACGTCTGCAAGTCCTCCCAACTTTACGTTGCCCTCCGGCAGGAGAATTCTCCCCCGAAGCGCATCGGTCAATGTGGACGGTTGCTCGTGTATCTCCTTCAACATGAAATGCGGATAACCGGCTTTCTCGATCTGCTCGATATCGATCGTCAGCTGGTGAATCTGTTTCTCCACCTTGACGTTGTCGATTGTCTTCGTGACGAACCCGTTCCGGTTCAGTATCGCCACTTCGCCGTCCTCGAGGTATACGACCTTCCTGGTATGGCGGATGAGCGCCGCTGCATCGCTCGCGATGAAATGTTCGCCGTCCCCGACACCGATGACGAGGGGACTCCCTCTCCTCGCGACGATGATTTTATCCGGCTCGTCTGAGCTGATCACCGCGATGCCGTAGGCTCCGTCCACCTCCTTCAACGCCAGCCTGACTGCTTTGGTCAGATCACCCGTTACCTTATACACCTCTTCAATCAGGTGAACAAGCACTTCGGTATCGGTTTCGGAGTTGAAGATGTGGCCGACCTGCTCGAGCTTTGTGCGGATGGCTTGAAAATTTTCCACGATGCCGTTGTGGACAAGCGCAATTTTCTTCGAACAATCCAGATGCGGGTGGGCGTTCCTTTCATTCGGCTCTCCATGCGTTGCCCAACGCGTGTGTCCGATCGCCAGGGTCCCGTTCGATATTTTCTGAGCTACCGACTTTTCCAGCTCGCTTACCTTGCCGCTCACGCGTTCGACTAGCACGGTATCCTCTCCCAGCGTCGCAACACCGGCGGAATCGTATCCGCGATATTCCAGTCTTTTGAGTCCCTCGAGTATCACCGGAATTGCAGGCTTATTTCCGATATAACCGACTATTCCGCACATAGAATCCCCCTAACCTTTTTTAAAATAATAAGTTAGACATGATATATAAAATAGCGTACAAAAGCAATTTGAGTATATTGGCACTCTTTTTTGTATATTCAACGATGATAACCAATTCCGGAATAGGGGGGTATGATGTACATCAAACGGCCTTTTACGCTCGTGCTTGGAGGAGGGGGCGCACGCGGTATCGCCCATTTAGGCGTATGTAAAGTGCTCGAACGGGAGAAGCTTTTGCCGTCCCTCATCGTCGGAACGAGCATGGGGGCGGTGATGGGAGCGATGTTCGCGCAGACGTTGAACACTTCGGAATGCGAAGAACGGCTCGATGCACTTTTCAGGAGCGATTTCTTTCGTAAAATAGGACTCGATTTCTTTCTCCTCGAAGACAGCGCCGACCGTCATACGAAACTGAACAGGCTTATCGGCAAAGCGAAGAGGCACTTCTACTTATCGCGCACGCTTACGCGGACGGGTGCACTCCCGAACGAAGTGCTTTCGGAAGCTCTTTCCTATCTGATCGAGGATATGCGCATGGAGGAACTAAAAATTCCCCTTGCCACTGTAGCCACCGACCTCGAATCCGGCACACCCATTACCCTTATAGACGGTTCCCTACGAACGGCGGTGGGCGCAAGTGCCTCGATCCCCGCCATTGCTGCTCCGACGGAAATCGACGGCCGCCTGCTGGTGGACGGCGGCGCCTCATGCATCACTCCCGTCATACCGGCTCAAAAACTCAGCGCCAATCCGATCGTCGCAGTCGATGTCTGGAAGGCGCTCCCCGAATATAAAGAACCGACTCGCGGACTCTCGGTTCTCATACGGGCGGGAGAGATAACCCAACTCAATTTAAACAACTCCCTTTTAATGTATGCAGACGCAGTGATCAGTCCGGAGGTGAAACAGTATCACTGGATCAAGTTCGACCGTTACCGGGAACTGATCCGGCTGGGAGCCGAGGCTGCCGAGCGGGCGCTGCCTGCCATTCGTAAAGCGGCGGAAGGACATCCGCGGAGCCGGAAGAACCGGTTCTTGAGATTGTTTACCGGTAAAATTCTGCCGGGTTAAATATCGCGGTACATCGACTTATATCCGAGCGTCAGGGTTACCGTGAGAATCCCCGCCGATATCAGTCCGACCAATCCTATCGGATAGAGAAGCAACATATTCGATGCTTTACCGTTCGCTAAAACACCCTCGAAATATTCCGAAAGAAACGGGGTAAATACGGCGACGATCAGGATCAGGTAGATCATCGTCAGAAGAAATGTTAACGACGCCCCCTGAGAGGACGCAATGCGAATCGGATTCTTTTCCTTGAGCTGTGCAAAGTATCCACCCAGGCCCAGGTTCATTCCCGCGAGCGTCAATACCATGAATGACAAACCTGCGACCGAGAACAGAACGAGTCCCCCGTCACCGTAGAGCGAGGCCGTCGTAATAATCGTCAGCGGCAGGGCTATGAGGAGAAGGACGCAAACCGAAATGACCGCCTTCACCGCAAAGAGTTTGCGCGGAGATACCGGGGACGAACGGATCGCCCAAACGGCCTCTCCTTCAAGACTTATCATCGGATACACGAATCGAAGCGAAAGCGCCGATATCAAAAACGAGTTGAAGAGGTAGATCACCAGAAATACCAGCAGCATGAGGAACGGATCCCGGAACTCGACCCGCATCCCGCCGACGCTCGCGATGAAAACGACAACGAGAAACAGCATGATCGAGAGATGTATCCACTGACTCGGCTCTCTGACGAATCGCAGCAGATCTCGCCTCAGCAGTACGCCCGTCTGTACATTGAAGATCGGACTGCTCCCGGAGCCGAAACGGTTCACTGCTATAGCCGTCCCGTCGGTCTTTGTTCGCATGCCTCCATCCCCCGAGCTCAACCAGGAACGATAGTAGTGGCGGCGTCCCGTTAACACAGCGACTGCGAATATCGAGCCGACCGATATAATGAGGAGGCCGGAATACAGTAAGACCTGCTGCCCATCCCCCCGGGACAACCAATAAAGGATTTCCGCCACCCAGTGACTGGGAAGGAATTTTAAAAACCACGGATCAAAGCCTGAAAAATACTGATCGATGTTCGGATAGTGTTCCAGAACGCTGTTCACGAGCGATACGGGAGAAATGCTGCGGAAGAAGAAGTAGATCACCGCGAGATAACCGGCGATGAAACCGGTGATGAGGTACGATATCCGGACGTACGCAATCAATCTCATAACTCCCAGCAACAAGATCACTGCCAGACAGGCGGCGATGAGCATAAACGGGATAAACAGGAACAACATCATCAACGGGTAGAAATACCAGGGATAGCCGAAATATGAACCGTAACCCGCAAGAACCGCAAATCCGAGAAGAAAGAACGTCGTCGAGCTGTAAAAGAAATTGTCCAGGAATTTGATGAGGAAAATCTTGTAATGCGCGACAGGCAGGGAAAAGAGGAATCTGACCTCCGGAGATCGGAACAGCGTCGCATAGGAAACGAGGATGTTTCCGAGACTGATCGTGATGAAAAAGACGAACAGAAACATCGAAAGAAAGCGGTGCAGCAGGAATGAACCGATCGCGGCATCTTCGAGAAGATATGCAGTAGTCGCGGCCGCGAAGTAGTATGCAGCTACGGAGAATCCACCGAAAACCAGTACCGATGCGATGTTCTTGACGAGCGAATTCCACGTGAAATCGAGCTTCAGCTTCAGACCCGCCAATGCCTTGTAGCGGAGAATATGGATCAACTGCTCCACTAGCTGGTAAGCTCGATGAACACGGATTCGAATTTTCCGTCGGTCCGTTCGCGGAACGAATCGAGATTGCCTATACGATCGTTGAAAATGATCCGACCGTCTTTAATAATGCAGATTCTGCTGCATAATTCCTCGACAATATTGAGGCTGTGGGTGGACATGAACACCGTGATACCCCGTTCCGCCAATTGTGCGAGTGTATCCTTTACGATCTTTGCGCTCCTCGGGTCGAGACCCACCATCGGTTCATCGAGAATGACGGCGCCCGGATCGTGCAGCAACGCAGCGGCGATACTGATCCGCTGGCGCATACCCTGCGAGTACTCCTCGGTTCGCTTATCTACCCAGTCGCCGATCTCGAAATGGTCGAGCAGGCGATCGACGCGCGGGGCGAGTTCCGGTCCCTTGAGGTTATGCAGACCGGCGATGAAGTAGAGAAACTCGCGTCCGGTAAGTTTATCGTACAGAAACGGTTGGTCGGGAATATATCCGATAAGGCGTTTCGCCCTGATCGGTTGGGTGTATATATTGTGTCCTCCGATCTTAATCGTGCCCTCGGTGGGTGCGATCAGACCGGTCATCATTTTAATAGTGGTGGTTTTTCCCGCTCCATTCGGTCCCAGGAACCCGAAGAGTTCCCCTTTTCCTACCTCAAGAGATATTCCATCCACCGCGGTGAACGAGCCGAACTTCTTCACCACCCGATGTAATGATATCATACTTCCGATTTCTTGAAAAGGTGAATCCGTCTTGGAATAACCTTAAGTATCATTGGTGTCCAAAATAATTATTAACGAAGTGAACATAGTGGAATATTGCA
>CAZBUK010000049.1:22397-27532 GCA_964495085.1 uncultured Ignavibacteriales bacterium | reverse complement strand
AGAGTAATCGCATGCATATATTCAGATATATTTGAATTATTGTTACTTTTCTTTTTGAGCCCAAAAAGAAAAGTAACCAAAAGAAAAAGGCTGCCGAAATCTAAACGCAATCCGCCTCGGCGGATTTCCCACCGCACAACCCCGACGATTTCGGCTTGGTGGACCTGAATCATTCAAAATTCTTTATATTTTATTTTGGACAGATGCGATTATGGGTATAATCTGAGCGTGATAAGCGGCTTCTCCATTTCAATTGTCACTCACCGAAAGACCAAATCGTTCGGGATTTTTTATTACCTCAACACTGTTTCATTAAGACCCGTCAGTGATTTTCTAATTATCGCCAGTTTGTTTTCTATCTTTATTTTTGAAACCGATACCCGGTTCATATATTTTGTTTACCTAAACGCCTGCAACGTGGCGTCCTCGTATTCTCGCTGTAATTTCAAATAATCGTTGTACCTATGGATTATTGATTCCTCAAAGTCGACTCGCTTTGTCGCATTCGATTCATATAATATTATACCATCGCGTATCGCTTTCATAGCGAGGGCCGGATTCGATTTCTGAAGGAATGAAATATCGAGACGCACCCCGCCGGGTGTGTCCGGAATATCCGACGAGAGAATGTCGTAGATAATCGGGTGAATGTCGGCTATATTTACATGACGGGCTCGTATCTCATCGAGAACAATTCCGATGTCCGTATCGGAAAATGGCCCCGAATTTCCCGTCGCTCCGGATCCGAAAAAATAGACTGCAACGACCCCCTCCATCCTGAGCTTTTCCTTAGTCTCCGCGGTAAGCCATAGTATCGCTTGTGACATGTTCGTAATATCCGGTATGCTTATAATAATCGTCAATAGTTATCGCTGGAATAGTCAGGCTTCCCTCCCGACAGAGTCGGGATCGGGGCTCAGCCTGAAATACACCTCACCCTGGGTGAAGTCCAAGGGTGATAAAGAATATATTTAGAGATAACTAATTAGATAAAGTTACATGAAGCTGTATATAATTGCAAATATACCCGGTCGACTCTGCTTTGCGTTGAATATATCCCTCCACACACTCACCGCTCGATTCCCGCCCCCCGCTCATCGCCGTTCGTCAGCGGCGTTACAATAAATATGGAAACAAGAGCGAAAAACAACGCGGCGTAGACCTTATCCACCGTAAAGCCCAGGAACGCAGTTATCTGGGTCTGAAAAATGACAAACAGCAGACTCGCCGCCGTCGAGCTGATCAGTGCGGTGATCGCAGCTTTCGGAGTCGGCACTGAAATATTACCCCTGATCCAGAAGATGCCGAGCAGAACGATAACCGCTGCCGAGGCTCGTATGGCATAGGTGATATATGCAGCATTCAATATCGCTCCTTTGAGCAGGATCGCCATCGGCGTCACAACTATCCCTACCGCGATCGTGAGCATTCGCGACATCTTGAGCACCTGCTCGTCTGTCGCATCCTCATTTATAAGCCGGTGATAAATATCCTTCGTGAGAATGGTGCTTATCGCGAACATGACCGGACCGACGGTGGAAAGGATCGCCGCGAGGATACCCGCGATGCCGAGCGCCCCAACCCATGGGGGAATGAAATCGGGATTCATGAGCAGGTTCGGCAGCGCCTGTTTGAGGGAGGAGAGCTCGCCCGCTCCGAAATATTCGGATCGGCGGACCATACCGAGCGTCGCAACGATGATACCGAGCGGGGCGATGATCAGTCCGCTGAGCACCGCCGACCATTTCGCCGTCCGGATATCGCGGGCTGCAAAAACCGGTTGAATGGAGGCCTGCGAGGCGAATCCGGAAAGTATGCCCCCCAGCAGCCAGGCTGCAATTGGAGCCATTCCGGCCGAGAAGGGATTCCTGAAGCGCGCTACCATTTCCGGATCGGTTACGGATTCAAGCTGCGTAAACAATCCTTCGTATCCTCCCATCTTCACCATTGCCGCGATATACGCGGTCAGCAGCGTAGCGTACATCAATCCGACATGCAGGAGGTTCGTGGCCGCAATCGATTCTATGCCGCCGCGCAGGACATAGCCGGTGATGAGAACGCCGGCGACCACGATACCGATCCAGAATTTGATGCCGAGCATTTCCGACATCACACTGCCGACGGCCTGCAGCTGGAGATACGAGAGGATCATGAAGGCGGCGATGAAACAGACCGAAGCTATCGTGCGGGTCCTGCGGTTGTACAATTTTTCGAGCATCTCGCCGACGGTATGAACGCGGTTCTTCCTGTAGATGGATGCGACGGTAAATCCAAAGATCACCATGCCGACCGCTGTCGAGATATTGTACCACATCGGGAAAAATCCGGAAGTCATGGCAAGCTCGGACGTGCCGATCGTGCTCATCCCGCCCAGCCATTCTCCGGCGATCGTGGCCGTGCAGAGGATGATACCCATCGAACGGCCTGCGATCAGGTACGAGTCGGATGTTTTCGCGGCGCCGCGAAGGAACATACCGACCAATAGTATGAGAATAAAATATGCGAGGACAATACCGAGATAGAGGAGATTCATATGGGGAAAGGATTTACGTCATAGGAGACCGGACCGGTTCGGCGGGTTCCTTAAAGAACCGGAATCAGGGACGGATCCTGCGGTCACGTACCGTCCCGAATTCCGGAATGTTATAGCTCTTCTGTTAAAATACCACGCCTAACATCAGGGTTATCGCGTTGTTTTTAATATCCCCATCGCCTACCTCATCGATGCTCGACAGACCCATCGTGTACCTGAGATCCGCGGTTAGTTTAAATACGGGAAGGCCGAACTCCAGCCCCGCGCCGAGTACCAGTCCGATATCGGTGCTCTTGATTTCCTCTTTGATGTCTTGCTCATCGCTGAACGAGAAACCCATAGCCGATACCTCGAATTTTGCTTTCGCCGCCGAGATGAACGCTATAGCGGGACCTGCGTAGAAGCTCGGGCTGAGCCCAGGTGTCGGGAGGGTCACCTTAACCAGAATAGGAATCTCGATGTACGTAAGATCGAGCGTCGCTTCGATATCTACTGGTACTCCATCATCGATAAAGGAGTCGCTAAATTTCGCTCCCTTTGAAGTATACAGCAATTCCGGTTGCAGGGAAATCATCGGAAGCAATCCCATGCTGTACGAGGCTCCTACGACCAACCCGGTTTTGTACTTGAGATCGCTTACTTCGAAATCCTCCTCATCGATCATAAATGAGCCGCTCAGGGTTGAGTAGTTAACTCCACCCTTTACACCCACTCCGATCAGCTGAGCAGAGGAAGGCTGCATCAGAGCCAGCAAGGCGGCTGATACCAGCAAGATTGTAGACAGTCTTTTCATGGCGATTACGCTCCCGATTTGTGATATGATGGGTTACCAAGAATGCTCTGAAAGATAAGAAATTTTCCATAAATAAAAAGATCGGACCTCGATAGCGCCCCGAAAATCGAGGTGTCCGGAATTCTTATTGATTTCTTCCCATCTAAACCGTACATTTCACAATTCGTTTCCGCCGGTGATCCTGCGGAACCGGCTCAATTCATATCCCCGTACCGGATATCACGTACCGGTACACTCGAATTCCCACGAACCGCCACAAACACAAAGGAATACTCATGGCTCAGGACAGCTCACAAAGCGCCCTCTTGCGTATCCTCAACAGAGTAGAAATAGCCGGGAATAAATTACCCCAACCGGTAACGCTCTTTGTAATACTGATCTTGCTGGTGTTGATTAGCTCATGGATCGCCTCGGCTCTTCAAGTCAGCGCCGTCCATCCCGGAACGGGTGAGGAAATTCGTGCAATCAACATGTTTTCCGCCGAACAGCTCCAACGCATATTCACTTCGATGACCCGTACATTCACCGACTTCCCGCCGTTGGGAATGGTGCTCGTCGTGATGTTGGGAATCGGAGTTGCAGAGCGGACCGGACTAATCGCCGTCAGCTTGAAGGCGCTGGTATCCGGTCTTCCTTCCTGGCTTATTACGATAGCGCTTGTCACAGCCGGGCAGCTCTCGAGTATCGCCGTCGACGCAGGGTACGTCGTTCTGATCCCCCTCGGCGCTGCAATCTTTTGGGGGATGGGCAGACACCCGCTCGCCGGGCTCGCTGCGGCATTTGCCGGGGTATCGGGTGGCTTTGGTGCCAATCTCATTATTACCGCGCTCGATCCGCTGCTTGCAGGATTCACCGAATCCGCCGCTCAGATACTCAATCCCGAATATACCGTCGATCCGACCGCAAACTGGTGGATCATGGCGATTCTCGTCCCGTTCACCTCTCTCGTCGGCTGGTTTGTTACCGAACGCATCGTCGAACCCCGGCTCGGAAAATATGAGGGGGATTCACCCGGTAAGGGCGAGCAAGAGTCTTTGACTTCCCTTGAAAAAAAGGGACTCATCTGGGCTTTTATATCCGTCCTCGCGTGTGTCGGCGTGATAGGGTATATGGCCATACCGTACGACGGCATTCTACGCGGAGATGATGGCGATATTCGGCCGCTCATAAACAGCATCGTGCCGTTGATCATGATTATTTTTCTTATACCGGGCATCGTCTACGGTCTCATAGTAAAAACAATTAAAAGCGATAAAGATGTGGCGAAGATGACCGCAGATTCGATGTCGAGCATGGGTGGCTATATTGTGCTCGCATTCGCCGCCGCGCAGTTCGTGGCGTTCTTTAACTGGTCGAATCTCGGCATCATCGTTGCGATAACAGGAGCGAACACATTACAGGCAATCGGATTTACCGGTTATCCGCTCATCTTCGCTTTTATCATCGTTGCCTCGATCATTAATATTATTATCGGAAGCGCATCTGCAAAGTGGGCGATCATGGCGCCGATATTCGTGCCGATGCTGATGCTCATGGGATATTCGCCCGAACTGACGCAGGCCGCGTACCGGATCGGCGATTCCTATACAAATATACTAACTCCTTTGCTGCCCTACTTCCCGTTGATTATAACGTTTGCACAGAAGTATGTGAAGGAAACCGGTATCGGAACCATTATCGCATTGATGCTCCCGTACGCGATTGCGATCGCGCTTGTCCGCATACCGATTTTATTAATTTGGATGTGGCTGGGATTGCCGCTCGGACCCGATGCGCCGATGTATTATACGCCCTAATGACAACGGATTA
>CAZBUK010000049.1:0-22297 GCA_964495085.1 uncultured Ignavibacteriales bacterium | reverse complement strand
AACGGATTATACGGATGATAACCGTTGCTTTATCAAACGGATTATACGGATGATAACCGTTGCTTTATCAAACGGATTATACGGATGATATCCGTTTGCTTTATCAGTGATTATCTTGTGTTTTTCAGTCTCATCAGTGTTCGCTTTTTAATGGAACACTAATGACACTGATTTTCACAGATTACGTTATCAGTGCTTTGGGTTTTTCAGAGTTATTGACGGGACGCGGCTATTGACGATAGTATATACCTGCCGATCGCGGTCGAGGGTAACCTGATATTTAGGATGGATTACATAGATATGGTGCGCCGGATGTCGTTGGAGGGCGTATTTCATTCACGTGAACAACAGCCATCGATTCAGGCAAGTCGACGTCAGTTCTTAACCTGAATCTGCTTCGCCGCTTCGCCGTTGTCCCCTGCGCCTACCTGCTCCTTGTACTGCAATTGATATAGCCTATGGTATATACCCTGCTGTGCCAGAAGCTCCTGGTGTTTCCCCATCTCGCGGATCTGACCCTTGTGCATCACAATGATCTTGTCGGCACGTTGTATGGTCGACAACCGGTGAGCGACGACGATTGAGGTTCTCCCCTTCAATATCTTTTGTATCGCCGATTGAATTAACAGCTCGGTCTCGGTATCCACGCTGCTCGTCGCCTCGTCCAGGATCAGAATTTTCGGATCGTATGCGAGCGCGCGTGCGAACGACAGAAGCTGCTTCTGTCCGGTCGAGAGCGTCGCCCCCCTTTCCTTCACGGGCTCCTCGTAGCCGTTCGGCAAGCGCTCGATGAACCGGTCGGCTCCCACCATCCGGCAGACCGCTTTGATGCGATCGAGCGGGATCGAATCGTCTCCCAGGCTGATGTTCGTTCTGATATCTCCGGAGAAGAGAAAAACATCCTGCAGAACGATGGCGATATGCTTGCGCAGATCCGACTGTTTGACCGTCCTGATGTCAATGCCGTCGATGAGGATCTCACCCCTTTCGATGTCATAAAAACGTGTCAGGAGATTGATGATCGAGCTCTTACCGGCGCCCGTCGCTCCCACGAGGGCTACCGTTTCGCCGGGCTTCATGCGGAATGAGACGTCTCGCAACACGTACTCATCGCCGTTGTACGCGAATGAAACGTTCTTATACTCTACCTCGCCGCGGATGGTTTCGAGGGGAATGGTATGCTCGGAGTCGGGGATGAGGGTCTTATCGTCCAACAGCTTGAAGATGCGCTCCGAGGATGCCATTGCCGTCTGCATGATATTATACTTCTCCGCGAGATCCCGGATCGGATGAAAGAACATCTCGGTGTACTGTATGAAGGAGATGAGGATACCGATCGTGAGCGCACCCTCGAGCACGTTCGCCCCGCCGTACCATATGATCATGCCGATCGCAACCGAGCTGATAATCTCAACGCCCGGATAGAAGAGTGCGTGGTACAGGTTCGATTTGAGGTATGCGTCCCGGTGCTTGGCGTTTATCTCCCCGAACTGGTCGCGCGCCTTCTTCTCGCGGTTGAAGATCTGAACAACGATGGTCCCGCTGATGTGCTCCTGGAGAAAGGCGTTCATCCGCGCAAGATGTTTGCGTACCTCGCGGTATGCGGCGCGGGCTTTTTTCCGGAATATCATCGTCATCCATACCAGGAACGGCAGAACGGACAAGGTTACGAGCGACAGCTCCCAGCTCATGAAGAACATGAAGATGAGTATCCAGAAAATGGTGAATGCATCGGTGAAAATGGTAACCACGCCCGAGGAGAACATCTCGCTGAGCGATTCGACGTCGTTCGTCGTGCGGGTAACGAGCCGGCCGATCGGATTCTTATCGAAGAACCGGAGCGAGAGTCGCTGGAGATGTTCGAACACCTGCATCCGGAGATCCAGGATCGCTTTCTGTCCGATACCCTCCGTGACGAGACTCGTCACATACTGCAGGATTCCCTGAAGGATCAAAAGCGCAAACAGTGCGCCGATGATCATGAGCAGTCCGGTATAATCCTTTTGCATGATATGATCGTCGATTGCGATCTTCGTCAGGTAGGGACGCAGCGGTCCGATGGCGGCGAAAAGTATGTTAAAAAAGATCGCCGCTATCACGAACTTGCGGTACGGCTTGAGATACCGCAGCAGCCGTCTCATCAATTTCGCGTCGTACGCTTTGCCTAATATCTCGTCGTCATGCATGTATAAAAACCGGAATTAAATCATGTTTCCGAATTTCAGATTTCGTATTTCGAATTTCGTGCTTCGATTTTCCCACGTCCCTCACATCTGTTCCAGCTCTTTTTCGAGAAGTTGTTTCAAGTGGAGGTTCGCATACATTCCCCCCTCGTCGACAAGCTGATCGTGCGTGCCACGCTCGACGATTTCACCATCATCGAGGACGATCACCTCGTCCGCTTCACGGACGGTCGAGATGCGGTGGCTGATAATGATCGTCGTGCGTTTGGCCACGATCTCGCGGAGCTGCCGGAGTATCGACTCCTCGGTGAAGGTATCCACTGCCGAAAAGGCGTCGTCGAGAATGAGAATGGCAGGATTGCGCAGCAGGGCGCGAGCGAGACTGGTCCGCTGCTTCTGACCGCCCGAAAGCGTGATTCCCCGCTCGCCGATGAGGGTCTCGAACTTATTCGGGAAATCGTTCACATCACCCGATAAATGAGCGACCCGGGCCATATCTTCGATCAGTTGAGCCTGGGCGTCTCCGTTGCCGAAAGCGATATTCTCCTTGACGCTCTCCGAGAAGAGAAACGTCTCCTGGGGCACCAGTCCGATGTGCGCGCGAAGCGTATCGAGCGGAATTTTTTTTACGGGAGTTCCGTCAATGAGTAGCTCGCCCGCCGTGATATCGAATAACCGGGGAATCAGATTGACCAGACTCGTCTTTCCCGATCCCGTAACTCCGATAATGCCGAGCGTTTTACCTCTGCTTATGTGCAGATTGATTTTTTTCAGCACTGGAGTTCCGGTTCCCGGATACGTAAGCGAAACATCCCGGAATTCGATCTCTCCGCGGATTTCCGTTATACCGTTGTCGGTTTCCGGCGAATCCGTAATATCCGGTTTGACATCCAGAATCCTGTTGAGCCGCCCCATCGACGCCGCCGCCCGCTGGACAATATTCATAACCCATCCGAACGCGATCATCGGCCAGATGAGCAGGCCGAGATAGATCATCATCGCGGTGACGTCGCCGAGCGTCATGCTGCCGTCGATGACGCGCGCTCCGCCGTACCAGATAACGACGAGCAGCGACAGTCCGACGAGCAGAAACAACAGGGGACGCGTTGCCGCCTGTACGCGTATCAATCCGAGATTGCGCCGGTAATATTCTTTCCCCAATACGTAGAAATTCGATATTTCATACAGCTCGCGGGTAAAGGCCTTGATCACGCGTACGCCCGACAGATTCTCCTGCACACGCGCGGTGATGAGGGAGAACTGCTCCTGTATGCTCTCGCTCCGGCGATGCACGATCTTCCCGATGGAATATACGGTATACGAGATCAGCGGCAGGGGGAGCAGCGAAAGAAGCGTGAGCGTGGGATTGATCGAGATCATGATCCCGAGGATGATAAAAAAGCTTATGATCGTGCCGGACGAATACATGATCCCGGGGCCGAGACAATTGCGGACCTGGTTGATGTCGTTCGTTGCATGCGCCATCAGGTCGCCCGTCGTCGTATTCTGGTAGAACGTCATCGGGAGCGACTGCAGGTGTTTGTAGAAATCGTTCCTGAGCTGAAACTCGATCCGCCGCGACGTAGCGATGATAGTCTGCCTGGTAATGAATGAGAATATGCCGCTCATCAGCGTGACGCCGACGACCATACTGCCGTACCGGAGAAAATCGGACGAACTCGATGCCCGCTGCAGGTCGTCGACTGCTTCCCGGATGATGAGCGGTATCATCACTTCGAATATCGCTGAGAGGAGTATGGCGGCAATACCGCCGACGAGCATCCAGCGGTGCTGCACAAGATAAGGTTTTAACCGAAGCAGGCTTCTCATGAAATGTTATATGTTAATTCTATTCGAAAAAGTTTCGCAACGCAATTCAACAATAATCTTCTTCAATTCGTTCGGCCATGAGTTGCAGTCCAGCCGGAACGCCCGCTACCGGGAAATCTACCTTTACCTCGGGCGCATACGGCAATTACCCGATCAGCTCAAATCCGGTAAACGGATGGAGTACTTTCGGTATGATTATTTTCCCCTCGGGTGTTTGATAGTTTTCTAATAACGAAACCATCAGCCGGGAAGTTGCAAGGCCGGAGCCGTTGAGGGTATGCACGAAGACAGGTTTATCGTTGGGCGACGGTTTATAGCGGATGTTCATCCGGCGTGCCTGGAAATCGCCGAAATTGCTGCAACTCGATGCCTCAAGCCATTTCTGTTCGGCCGGCGCCCATACCTCGAGATCGTAGCACTTTGCAGCAGCGAAGCTGAGATCGCCGCTGCAGAGCAGCATGACCCGGTACGGGATGCGCAGCGCGCGGAGGATTGCCTCGGCGTGACCGACCAGGAGTTCCAGCTCGTCATACGATGACGACGGTTCAACGAACCGCACCATTTCCACCTTGTTGAACTGGTGTACGCGGAGGAATCCCTTGGTTTCTTTCCCGTACGACCCGGCCTCGCGGCGAAAGCAGGCGGAGTAACCGGCGTAAGTTACCGGAAGCTGATCCGCGTTGAACGTCTCATCGCGGTGAATATTCGTAATCGGTACCTCTGCCGTGGGTATCGGAAACAGGTCCTCAGTCTCACAACGATACATATCCTCGGTCAGTTTCGGTATCTGGCCTGTTCCGCGCATCGACTCCCGGTTGACGAGGAACGGAGGGAAAACCTCCGTATACCCGTGCTTGCCGGTATGCACTGCCAGCATAAAATTGATGAGCGCCCGTTCGAGCGCCGCACCTTTTCCGATATAGAGCGGAAATCCGCTCCCGCTGATCTTGGCGCCCCGTTCGAAGTCGAGAATACCGAGTTTCTTACCAAGCTGTATATGGTCGAGCGGAGTGAAGTCGAGCTCTCCGACGGGCGTGAAACCGATGATTCCGTCGTCGGGTTTCCATTCGCGGACGACGACGTTCTGGGCCGCGTCGGTTCCTTCCGGAACCGATAAGTCGGGCAGATTAGGAATCCACAAAGCGAGTTCGTCGATCTCCTGCCGGATGACGCGCAGTTCGTCGTCCAACTCTTTTATCGAATCAGAAACCGTCTTCATCTCAACGATCAGTTGCGAAGCGTCTTTGTTCTGTTTTTTCAGCGCGCCGACTTCGCTGCTGACACGGTTCCGCTCGTTCTTCAGCGATTCGACACGCTGTATGATTTCCCTCCTCCGCACGTCGAGCTGAACTATCTCGTCGAGACGGTCGTGTTCTCCTTTTTTGCGTATCCCCTCCCTCACCATTTCGATATTTTCACGAATGAATTTCAGATCCAACATAGGTTTATTCCGATGCTCTTAATCATGAAGAATGTAGGCCGTCGTATGAAAGATGCTCATACATACGGGCGTATCAGTACAGCCTAACGGGTAATAGAAATTGATTGTTCCCTATCTCAAAAAAATAATTATTACCATCAATTGAAAATCCGAAGCACGAAAATCGAAATCCGAAAATTCGGATTTCGGTTTTTTCCCGCGTAGACACCGAGCTTCGTAATATCGGCTATAAAATATTCCTTGCTATCTGATCGATAAAAAGTTTCATCGAGCTGAGTCCCTCGGTAACTGCGAGCGGCTGTATCCCCAGTTCCATCTGCGATCTCTGCGTGATGAATTCCGAGTGAAGCGGCCGGGCGGCCGGCTGCTGCAGATCCTTTGTTTTGATCGCCTGGATGAGCGCTTTATCGAGCTTGAAGACGTCGGCTACCGCGCGCGCAAAGTTATAACGGTTTATCAGCTCGGATCCGCAGATGTGATAGACGCCGGTACGTTCCAGCTCGATTATTTTAATGATTCCGTAGGCCAGATCGTCGACGTAAGTCGGCTGTCCGACCTGATCCGTTACGACCCTGATCGTCTTTCTCTGCCGCAGGTTGTTGATCACCCACAACGGAAAATTTTCCTTGATGCCGAATCCCATGCCGTACAGGATCATCGTCCTGACTATCGCAAATGGTATACCGGCCCCCCGTACGGCGTTTTCGCTTGCGAGTTTCGTTTTCCCGTAATAGTTCAGCGGTTTCGGGGCGGTATTTTCATCAAGGGGATTTTTTTTTCCGTCGAATACATAGTCGCTCGAGAGGTGGATCAGTTTCGAACCGGTAGTCCGCACCGATTCAACAAGAGATTCAACCGCCGTGACGTTGATACGGTGTGCCTCATCGCGGTCGCGTTCGCATTCGTCGACGTCGGTTTTCGCTGCCGTATGAATGACAACATCGGGCCGGAAGCCGGATATCGTCTCCCGGACGTTCTTCTTATCCGTAACATTGAGTTTGCGGTACTGGCCCGGCTTGGGAAGGAAGCGTGGCTCCTTCGCCCGATCGGTAAGAAGCAGCTCGTATCCGGTTTCCCTCAGGATCAGTCTGGATAACGTTTGCCCAAGGAGTCCGTTTCCGCCGGTGATGAGAATCTTTTTCATTCCGTCCGCATCTCGACAACCGGATTGAGGGCTTCCAGGTTGTCAGAACCGTTGATCGGGACCTTCCGTGCTGCGATCTCGTTTGCGAATTCGGCAGCCGCTTTAAAATCCCCCGATAGCATATACTTATACAGATATGCGGCGCCGAACACATCGCCGCATCCGGTCGGATCCCGTTTCGAATGAACATCGGGCCGGCTCCGCTTACCGTTCTCACCTCGTTCTATACGGATGCCCGGAATTTCCTGCCGAAGCGTTTTTTTTCTGTCGTCGCAGTACAGCACCGCGCCGCGCTCGCCCCGCGTGACCACAAATGCCCGGGGCCCCAGCGCGAGCATCGTCTTGGCAAGAGGCTCCTCCGGCAGTTTTTCCACGGTCATCTGAGCCGCCTCATCCTCGTTCATCTGCACGATATCGAGATTGAACGCCCAACGTCGCCAATCGATCATGGGCCGCCGGAAACGTTTATTGTCCTCGTTGATGCCCAGCGTCAGACTGTGAAAATCGAAATAGATCGGTTTCTCGCGCGATCCTCTCCCCTCGTTGATATTGAGGAGCGTATCGTACGTGATATCGAATCCCGAAATCATATTGATGAGAATTGCATTCGACCGCCGCAGAAACGGTCGGATCGCATCGAAGGAGACGGGCGGCGCGATATGTTCGCTGCACTCGATCCTCTCGGTCCCACGGTCGCCGTAAAAAATCTTCACCCGGTTGACGGGCTGGTCGATCTCATATATGCCGTCGGTTACAACGTTCCCGAACGATTTGAATTTGGCCAAAAGTTCGTCCTTCTTATCCTTCCCGACCGGGAAAACGGGTAGCACCGTATGTTCTTTTCCCCCGAGCACTGCCAGCGTCGCCGCCGCATAATAGATCCCGCCGAATCCTTCAAGCTTCTCACCCGAAGCATAATTGATCTCGTCGTAGCAGAGATGGCCGATCACGAGAAAATTCATATTTCCTTCTCTTGGTAAAATCCGGTATTGGGAATGTACGCCTTCAGCGGAGCAAACGATTCCGGGACAAGCGTACACGGGGAAGAGAAGGATCGTTCCGCTCTCCCGTAACGCCGACTTTTTTCATATCGTTCCGGATAGATCGTTGGACATCACCGTGGCGAAGTGTATTCGGAGCAAATACCATGTTCAGAAAATTAATGCTCAAATTCAAGTTGCTTGCATCTTGCCGAAGATTTAGAGATATTTTACAGTTTGTACGAAAACTCCGGATGCATCGAGGCCGATTTCCCAAAAACATTTCGCGGCAGTACTTCGGTACGCAGTGAGTCAGGCACCTCAGCGGACCGAAAGAAATACCGTAACGGTCGATTCCCCGTATTCCTCATGAAAAACATATGGTTTTACATTTATAACGGACTTGTTTATCCTGCCCTCTACGGCGCAGCGAAGGCCGGCAGCGTACTCGATCGAAAAATCCGGGAGGGAATGAAAGGCCGCAAGGACCTTTTCGGCGCCCTCGAGAGGAACCTCTCCGGGTTCGACCCGGCCCGCTCCAGAATCTGGTTCCACGTATCATCCATGGGCGAGTTCGAACAGGCAAAACCGATCATTATACAGCTCAAGGAGGAGTTTCCCGATTCTGTCACGGTGGTAACCTTCTTCTCCCCATCGGGATACAACCATTCCCGCGCATTCAGGTTTGCGGATGTGGTAAGCTACCTCCCGTTCGACAGCAGAGCTTCGATGATACGGTTCGTCCGAACGCTCGCGCCGCGTGCCGCCGTCTTCATCAGATACGACATCTGGCCGAACGCCGTCTGGGCGCTGGCGGAATCCCGCATTCCGGTATTCCTCGCCGACGCAACCCTCAGTGCATCCTCGAAACGCTTTTCCCCTCCGCTGCGATCGTTCCACCGCAGGCTCTTCAATTTATTCGAACGGATCATGACCGTAAGCGAATCCGATGCGGAGCAGTTCAGGAAATTCGATCTTTCCTTCCCGAAAATCGAAGCGGCGGGCGACACACGATACGACCAGGTGCTGCAGAAGAGTCTCGCGGCTCAGGAGATACACCTTCTGCCGGAGGGATTCACGAGAAGGAAAAAAGTTTTGGTCGTCGGGAGTAGCTGGCAAACGGATGAAGAGCACCTCATTCCGGCGCTGCTCAGAATAAGCCGCGAGGAAAAGTCGCTGCTCACGATACTCGTTCCTCATGAACCGACCGAAGAGAATCTCGATCAGATCGAGAATCGGCTCGGCAGCGGCATCTCGTCGATCAGATTCTCCTACCTCAACAATTATAACGGCGAACGGGTAGTCATCGTGGACAGCATCGGGATCCTGCTCACTCTCTATAAATACGCCGATGTTGCATATATCGGCGGGGGATTCAAGACCGGCGTACATAACGTGCTCGAGGCTGCGGTTTACGGAATTCCCGTGATCTTCGGACCGCGGCATACACGTTCGCAGGAAGCGATCGAGCTGCTTAAACGAGGGGCCGGTTTTACGATCCGCGATGCGGAAGATCTATACCATACGCTGCGCGATCTATTTGCCGACTCGAAGAAACGAAAGGCCGCCGGGAAAACGGCGCGCGAGCTCGTACAGGAGAATACAGGCGCGACCGGGCGAATAGTTCGCCACCTTTCCGTGTATATATAGCACAATACCCATTGCGGAATCCATACTATGAAGATCGCTTTTTTCGATACCATCGCCGGCATAAGCGGCGATATGACGCTCGGTGCGATGATCCATGCGGGACTCCCTATCGAGTATCTCCGGACCGAACTCGGTAAACTCGGACTGCAGGGATTCGAGATCGAAGCTATGCATGTCGAACGAAACGGCATTACCGCGGTTCAATGCGAAGTTTCGGTAAGCGCTGTGTCGCAGCACGGAAGGCATCTCTCCCAAATCCTTGATCTCATCTCGGGGAGCGCGCTTCCCGATCGCGTTAAGAAAGATGCGTCCGACATCTTCTCTATAATCGGCGCTGCGGAGGCGAAGATTCACAACGTCCCCGTCGGGAAAATACATTTTCATGAAGTCGGCGCCGTCGATTCCATCGTCGATATTGTCGGCGCCGCTATCGGTCTTCACTACTTCGGTACAGACGCCGTGTATTCAACTCCTGTAAAACTCGGTATGGGAGGGACGATACCGGCCGCGCACGGCACGCTCCCCGTACCCGCTCCGGCAACCATCGAAATCCTGCGGGGTTATCCGGTCGTCTCCTCCGATATTCCCTACGAACTCACGACACCGACGGGCGCCGCAATCATCAAAACACTCTCAAGCGGATTATTGAACCGCGAGACGTTCGTTCCCCTTTCGATTGGATACGGATCCGGACAGAGGGAGATGCGCGAAATTCCGAATATTCTCCGCCTGATCGTTGCAGAATACGATCCCGCCGGGATTGAGGATGAGATTATCTCCATTGAGACCAACATCGACGATATGAACCCGGAAATTTATCCCCATGTGATCGAGAAACTGCTCGACGCCGGAGCGCGGGATGCGTATCTCACCCCGGTTGTGATGAAGAAAGGACGACCGGGGATTCTCCTCACCGTACTCGCTGCGCAGCATGAGTTCGATGCGGTTCTGAAAATTCTACAACGGGAAACCACCACCATCGGAATACGCTACTCCCGGAAGCAGCGAAAAATACTCGAACGCTCGGGGATAATGGTGGAAACTGAATTCGGGAAGGTCCGGATGAAAGAGGTCACACGGGATGGAGGGACGGAATATATACCGGAGTATGAAGAGTGTAAAAAGATAGCGGATTCCCGGCAGCTCCCTCTGATCGAGGTCTACAGGCGTCTCGCGAAAAGAACCGATTAACGGCCCGTTCTCTTCGTTCCGGCACCGGAATTGAAACTTTCATCCCAAAAAACCGTCTAATATAATTGTACTTCGTAGTTATGAACCCTTCAAATCGGCACATATAGAGCCAATATTACTATTTCAATATCGATGGAGTCCAGCATGAAGCTCGCGGCATATTTGACTGTGTTATTATTGTGTACGGGACTTTCCGCATCCGGCCAGGTAACCGCCACCGGAGAACAGCAGCGATCGGGCGATTCGCAGACGATCACTCTATCTCAGGCGGTTAATCTTGCACTCGAGCGCAACTATCAGATCTCCAGATCGCAGGTCCGGGTAAGCAGCGAGAAGTCGCGGGTTCTGTCCGCGTATGGAAACTTCATGCCGAGCTTATCTGTGAGCGGTGGATTACGGCACGTCGACTCAAGAGGCGTCCGGTATTTCGAGGGAACCCCGATAGGAACGTTTACCTCGATCAGCAAGACCTACAACACCGGAGTCGGCGGGAGCATAAATCTCTTTGACGGATTTGCCAATTTCGGGAATCTCAATCAGGCAAGGTATACGCAATCGTCCGCCGAACTTATGCTCGAGGGGACGAGACGCGGAGTTACGACGAGGGTATATACGCTCTACTTTGACGTCTTCCGGCGTAGAGAGCTGCTCCGGGTC
The DNA here is from genome assembly GCA_964495085.1 of uncultured Ignavibacteriales bacterium. Classification (GTDB taxonomy): domain Bacteria; phylum Bacteroidota; class Ignavibacteria; order T3Sed10-11; family T3Sed10-11; genus CAZBUK01. The sequence goes on along the minus strand of CAZBUK010000049.1, from coordinate 11,221 downwards.
AGCGAGGAAAATCTCAGACGAGGCAGTGCACAGCTCGAACGGATCGTCGAGTCGAACCGCGTGGGTGCAGTGGCGATCGTCGATGTCTACCGCCAGCAGGTGCAGGTCGGGAATGACGAGCTCGGTATAATTCAGGCGGAGCAGAATCTGGCGAACGCAAAAGCCGAATTGACGTTCTTCCTCGGATTGAACCCGGTACTGGATTATGAATTCGATCCGGAGGGCGTGCCGACTTCCATAACCGCGGAGGAGATCGACCGGGTAAAGGCTCGCTACCGTGATTTCAACGAGCTTCAGCAGCAATCGCTCCGGAACCGTCCGGATATCGAAGCCGCACAGTACCGCGTCTATGCCGCCGAATCAGGCGTCACGACCGCGCGCGGTTCCTTCTGGCCGTCGCTTTCGCTCTCGGCGGGTTACGGCTACACCGGAGAATCGATCAGCGCAATCGACGATTCCAGGAGCTTCAATTATAATCTTCAGGTATCGATTCCAATCTTCCAGCGGTTTCAGCGCAACAATCAGGTACAGCAGGCGAAGGTACAGCTCCGGCAAGCCGAGATCGAGCACACCGAGCTGCGTAATCAGGCGCTGCTCGATATCCGGACCGCGTATCTCGAACTCGAAGCCGCTGCAAAGAGAGTCGACGTCACCAGGCAGAACATCGTCGCCGCCCGCGAGGAGCAGCGTTTCGCCGAAGAGCGGTACAATCTCGGCGCCGGCACGCTTCTCGATCTCATCGTCGCCAATGCCAACCTTGCACAGGCCGAGAGCAATAGCGTCGATTCAATTTTCGGTTTCTATCTTGCAATACGTCAACTCGAATATCTCATAGGCGAGGACCTTTATTAATTATGCTATCTACCAGAAAAAAACGTACTATTATATTAGCAATTCTCGGCTTTTTGGTGCTGCTGCTCATCCTGGCTGTTCTCATCGGAGGCAAGCGCGAAACGGTCATCGCCGTCCAGACCGAGAAGGTTGAGCTGCGGGATATAACCCAGATCGTTACGGCGTCAGGGAAAATCTATCCCGAAATGGAAGTGAAAATCAGCGTGGAAGTCAGCGGCGAGATCGTGGAGCTCCCCGTCCGGGAGGGCCAGCGGCTCAGGAGCGGCGATCTGATTGTCCGCATCAGGCCGGATCTGTATGTCGCGTCAAGGAACCGGGCCGAAGCCGCATACCAATCTGCTCAATCGAGTCAGCGGCAGGCAGCCGCCAATCTCGAAAAAGCGGAAGCGGAATTGCGCAGAGGCCAGGATCTCTTCGATAAAGGATTTATATCCGATGCGGAGCTGATCGCCGTGCGGACGACTCATACCGCCGCGGTATCGAATACCGAAACCGCCGGGTATATGGTTGCCCAGTCGAGGGCATCGCTCGACGAGGCGATCGAGAACCTCGCAAAAACCTCGATCTATTCCCCTATCGAAGGGACGGTGACCAGGCTGAATTCTGAGCTCGGCGAGCGCGTCGTCGGGACGGGCATGATGGGCGGAACCGAGATTATGACGATATCCGATCTCAGCCGTATGGAAGCGCGCGTGGATGTGGACGAGAACGACGTGGTTCAGGTGACCGTCGGAGATACGTCGAGAATCCAGGTAGATGCCTACCCCGAGAGGACCTTCACCGGGACCGTTACCGAGATTGCCCATGCCGCGAAGACGCGCGGACTCGGGACACAGGAGGAGGTGGTCAACTTCGAGGTTAAGATCGCAATCCTGGAATCCGACGTCATGCTCCGACCGGGTATGTCGATGATCGCCGATATCGAAACCGCAACGAGAACGAAAGTCGTGGCCGTTCCGATACAGAGCGTCACCGTACGGATCGACGAAGAACAGCGAAACAGGCCGGAACAACAGCAGCAGCAGACACAGACTCGGAGAGCGGTACAACAGGATTCACCCGACGAGATCGTCTTCGTGGTCGATGAGGGATCGGCGAAAGCGGTAACCGTCAAGCGCGGAATTATGGGAGATCGATATGTTGAAATCGTCGAAGGACTCGATGAGGGTGTGGAGGTGGTTACCGGCAGTTTCCGCGCCATTAACCGGGATCTGAAAGACGGTTCCCTTGTCAAGGTGCAGAACGATTCCGGCCGGCGTATGGCGGCGGGAAGTTAATACTTAGGCGCCGATCTCATTTTATTTTAACACTTATCACGCAAAGGTTACACATGGCCAACATCATAAAGATCCGCAACATCAGCAAAGAATACGTTATGGGAGCGGAGACCGTTCACGCCCTCCGCGACGTCTCCCTCGATCTCGACCAGAACGAATACGTCGCGATCATGGGGCCCTCCGGCTCGGGCAAATCAACGCTGATGAATATCCTCGGCTGCCTCGATACGCCGACCACCGGCCTCTATGAGTTTAACGGTATCAACGTGAGCAAGATGAACGACAACGAACTCGCCCGGATCCGGAACAAGGAGATCGGTTTCGTTTTTCAGACGTTCAACCTGCTCCCCCGCTCCGATGCGCTCCATAACGTGGAGCTTCCCCTTATCTATGCCGGCATATCCGCAGGCGAGCGGAAACGAAGGGCACGGAATGCACTCGAACAGGTCGGACTCGCCGAGCGAACCAGCCATAAACCGAACGAGCTCTCCGGCGGTCAACGGCAGCGCGTCGCCATCGCGCGCGCACTCGTCACCAGCCCGTCGATCATACTCGCCGACGAGCCGACTGGCAACCTCGACTCGAAATCGGGAGACGAGATTCTCCAGCTCTTCGGCGATCTGCATCGGGAGGGAAACACCATAATCGTGGTCACGCATGAGGAGTATGTCGCTGAACACGCACACCGTATCATCAGAATAAAGGACGGCCTGGTCGAGAGCGATATCCGCATCGATGCAAAGCAGATCAGACAGCCGAACTCGGCCGAAGAAGCAGCCGCATAATATGCTCTTTTTATATGAATTGCGCGAAGGCGCGAAAATCGCGATCGAAGCGATCTGGGCCAACAAGCTCAGATCGGTTCTCACAACCGTCGGGGTCGTCATCGGCATCGTTTCGGTAACGCTGATGGGAACTGCGCTCGAGGGAATGAACCGCGCATTCGACGACAGCATCAGAACCGTCGGAGCCGACGTGCTCTACATTCAGAAGATGCCGTGGTTCACCGGCAACGAGTGGTGGACATACCGCAACCGCCCGGATCTCACGCTCGAAAATGCGAAGACGGTCGAGCGGACCGCGACGATTCCACGCACCGTCTCACCGTCGGTAAGCACGATGTCACTCGTCCGGTACCGCGAACGTTCCGTCGACGGCGTGTTCGTCTCCGGCACGACCGAAAAATATACCGAATTCACCGGAACCGATCTGATGGTCGGCCGCTTCCTTACGCAGGCCGAATCGGAAAGCGGCAGACCGGTCGCGGTGCTCGGCTCGGAAGTAGCCGAAAAGCTGTTCGATATCGAAAATCCGATCGGACAGCTCGTCAAGATCGACGGTAAATCCTTCCGGGTGATCGGCGTACTCGAACGCCAGGGAAGCTTCCTCGGTCTTTTCAGCCTCGACAATCAGGTCCTCATCCCGATAACACGATTCATGCGTATGTACGGTCAGCGACGGGATATCACCATCGAAGTGAAGGTGGGCAACATCGAACTCCTCGACGACGCGAAGGAGGAATTGCGCGGCATCATGCGGCGCGAGCGGAGGCTTCCGCCCGGCACCGCAGACAATTTTGCGATCAACCAGCAGGAGATGCTCAGCCAAACCTTTGCCGGCATCAGCATCGTGGTCGCGGGAGTGGGATTCTTCATTACCGGACTCGCCCTGTTCGTCGGCGGCATCGGTATCATGAACATCACCTATGTCTCGGTCTCTGAACGGACGAAGGAGATCGGCATCAGGAAGGCGCTCGGCGCCCGCCGCCGTTCGATCATGATGCAGTTCCTGATCGAGTCGATCGTCATCTGTCTGATCGGCGGGTTAATCGGATTGATGATCGCGTACCCCTTGAGTCTTATCATCGACCAGAAAATCCCGACGGCTATGCCCGTTTCGATCATCATCCTCGCGCTGGTGATCTCCTTTTCGGTCGGTATCATCTCCGGGTTCCTCCCGGCGCGCCGTGCATCCCGTCTCGATCCGGTCGATGCGATTCGACATGAGTAAGCAGGAAAAAATATGCAGATAAAAGAATCCGTACAGATGGCCGTCGGGGCCGTCAGAGCGAACAAACTCAGGTCGATCCTGACGCTGCTCGGGATCGCCGTCGGAGTATTTTCTATCATCGCGGTAATGACCGCGATGCGGGTTCTCCAGAACAGCATCGAGAGCGGCCTCACCGTTCTGGGCGCCCACACCTTCCAGGTACAGAAATTCCCCGCGATACAGATGGGACATGGATCCCGCAGACAATACCGGAGCCGGAAAAATATCGACTATCAGCAGGCGCAACTCGTACAGGAACGTGCCACGCTCGCGGGCGCGGTCGGCATCGAGTCATGGCGGGGCGGCAACGTCGTCTACTCGGATTTCGCACAGACGAATCCCGACGTGCCCGTTGCCGGTTTGAATCCGGAAGGACTCTTTACGAATAACTGGAACGTAGCCGAAGGCCGGGGACTCATGGATCAGGATATCGAGTTTGCCCGGAATGTCGTCGTGCTCGGTAAGAACGTCGCGGAGAGGCTGTTCCCCTACTCATACCCCATAGGCCGGGAAATCCGGGTGGTCGGCGAACGATTTACGGTAATCGGGCTGTTCGAAGAGCGCGGGAGTTTCCTCGGAGGTAACCAGGATAATTTCATGGCGATACCGATCACGACGTTCTTTACGATGTACGGCAAGGAACGGTCACTCGGCGTCATGGTCCAGGCACGGAATCCCGAAGTATTCAATGAATCCATCGAGCAGGTACGGGGAATTCTCCGCGTAGCGAGAAAGGTGCCTCCGGGAGCGCCGGACGACTTTGAAATATTCTCCAACGACACACTCATTACCGAGTTCAACAAACTCACCTATCTCATCCGGATGGGCATCGCATTCATCAGCTTCATTGCCCTGATCGCCGCAGGCGTCGGCATCATGAACATCATGCTCGTCTCGGTGACCGAACGGACCAGGGAGATCGGCATCCGGAAGGCGGTCGGCGCCCGGAAACGAAGCATCATGAATCAATTCGTTCTCGAAGCAATCGTGCTCTGCCAGATCGGGGGCCTCGGAGGGATTTTGCTCGGATTAATCGGGGGGAACGTGATCGCGTTCCTGCTGAAAATACCGCCGAGCTTCCCCTATGATTGGGCCGCGATCGGCATTCTCATCTGCTCAGTCGTGGGGATCGTGTTCGGCGTCTACCCGGCATGGAAAGCCGCCAACCTGGATCCGATCGAAGCGCTCCGCTACGAATAACCGGCCGGGATCGGTTCCGTGAACACATTTTATACTTTCCACCTCTTAGAGCTGCTATGATACGGTTCCGCACCGGCATACTCCTTCTGATTTTTCATCTTTCCGTATCTTCAACACTTACATCCCAGACAATCGACGAACGGGCAGCAGCCGGTTATTTCCGGGAGATCGGACAGACCGTCCGGAGCGACGGCGGCAGATTCTGGGGAAGTTCGCTCGACGGACCGATCCTGTTCATACATCCGCAGTCGAGGACCGTCGTCGCGTCACATCCGGACCGGAACGGACTGCTCACCGCAAAGGGATCGGTATACACCGGAACGCTTCCTTCGAATATCCCGATCGCAAATACAGCGACCACATGGTCCGGCGTCACCTGGGCGATGATCGTCTGGCCCGTTTCCAATTACAGCGAGCCGCGCAACGTGCTGCTGACCCATGAATTATGGCATCGCATACAGGGTGAGCTCGGTTTCCCCGCTACCGATCCGGCGAACAGTCATCTGGATACGCGCGACGGCAGGCTCTGGCTGCAGCTCGAAATGCGCGCGCTTCGGAGCGCGCTCGCATCCGTAGGCAGCGGGCGGAGAGAGGCCGTGCAGGATGCGCTGCTCTTTCGGCGGAAACGCTATGGCATATTTCCGGGATCGCGTCAGGAGGAGAGGAGATTGGAGCTGCATGAAGGATTGGCGGAATACACGGGCATTTCGGTCGGCATCGGTCAGCGTGACAACCGGTTGAGATATGCAATACAGCAATTGAGACAAAGCGAGCAGAGTGAAAGCTTCGTCCGGTCGTTCGCATATTATACATTTCCTGCGTACGGACTTTTACTTGACGAGATCAGGACAGGATGGCATCGAACGATCCACTCAAATTCCGCGATCGAGGATCTTGTGAGCCGCGCGTATGGAATTCCGGATGCCGCAGTCGACAGGCAGGATCCGGCAGAGAGAGCCCGACGGTACGACGGCGACAATCTCGCCGCGACGGAATCGGCACGCGAGGAGAGACGGAACCGTGAACGAGCTAATCATCTCGCACGTTTCGTTGAAAACCCCCGGCTCATCTTGCCGCTAATCGAACGAAGCATCTCATTCGACCCGCAAGCCGTTACGCCGCTCGATAACTTTGGACGCGTCTATGGGGTTTTGAGCGTCAGGGACCGATGGGGAAGTCTGGAGGCGACGAACGGCGCTCTGATGAGCAACGACTGGTCGGCGGTATACATCGACATCCCATCTAAAATAGAAGGGTCGAAAATAACGGGCAACGGGTATACCCTCGAATTGGAGCGGGGATGGACGGTTTCCCGCGACGAGCGGAGCGGGGACTATATCCTGAAAAGAGCGGAATAGGATTCGGATCTCCCGAGAGAGCTGAAGTAGTTTGGTAAAAAACAACCGCCTGCCGGTAGTATCAGCAGCCGGCACATATTCTCCGATCATAGGGTCACTGAAGTCCCCGTCTTCATTTTAATTTCAGAAGCCTCAAGCCGTTCGCGATGACGAGCAGCGCGGCTCCCTCGTCGGCGGTGATTGCCATCCACAACGTCGCATATCCTGGTACGGCGAGCGCCAGGAAGACGAGCTTGATCCCGATCGAGAGGGCGATATTCTGCCTGACGATACGGACAGTCATTATGCTCAGTCTTTTCAGAAAAGCGAGCTTTCTCAGATCGTCCCCCATCAATGCAATGTCGGCCGTTTCGATAGCAGTATCGCTCCCTGCTGTCCCCATCGCGATACCAACGTCGGCTGCCGCCAGTGCAGGCGCATCGTTCACCCCGTCCCCCACCATTGCTACTTTTCCGCCGCGCTGAAGCTCATGTATCTTTTCCAGTTTCTGAGCGGGGAGCAATTCGGCAAACACTGAATCTATCCCGAGTGTGCGTGCGATAGATTCAGCAACTGAGCGGTTATCTCCTGTGAGCATCGCCAGAGCGTTTACGCCCTCGGCATGGAGACTGACGACGGCAGCTTTCGCTTCGGGACGAAGCGCATCGGAGATACCGATGATGCCGAGCGGTTGATTATTGCTCCAGAGAATCAAAGCCGTCTTCCCCTCGATTTCGAGCCTGTCGATATTTTGTTCGATCTCAGCCGAACACTTTCCCGACTCTTCCAGAAAGCGGTGGTTTCCTAAAGTGTAGACTGTATTGTTTATTTCGCCGGATACTCCCTTGCCGGTTATTGCGGTGAAGTTTCGTACGCGCAGGGCGTCGGGATCGATTCCCCGATCGAAAGCCGTCCGCATGATCGCGCCGGCGATGTGATGTTCCGAGAATCGCTCGAGTGCCGCGGTAAGCTGCATGATGGATTGTTCAGAGACGGAGTCAAGAGGTATGAGATCGGTGATCCGCGTATTCCCTTCGGTTAAGGTTCCGGTTTTATCGAATACGAAGGTTCTGACCGCGGCAAGAATCTCGAGATAGACTCCCCCCTTGATGAGAATGCCATTCCGGGCTGCGTTGGTCAAAGCGCTCACGAAGGTTATCGGTGTAGAGATGACGAGAGCGCATGGACAGGCGATCACGAGGAGCACGAGCGCCCGATAAAACCATTCGGCGAACGGCATGCCGAGTACGAGCGGCGGTATCGAAGCAATGCCAACCGCGATAATGAGTACCACCGAGGTATACCAGCGGGCGAACGAGTCAACGAACCGTTGGGCCGGAGCACGCCTGCTCTGCGCTTCTTCAACAAGATGAATAATGTGCGCAAGCGTCGAATTGTCCGCATCGGCGGTCGCACGCACTTCGAGCGCGCCGCTCAGGTTGATGGTTCCCGCAAATACCATGTCTCCGGTGCGTTTGGAAACCGGCCCGGACTCACCGGTGATCGATGCCTGATTGACGCGGGTATCGCCAGAGAGCACCGTTCCGTCGAGCGGTATCCGGTCGCCCGGTTTCACAATGAACGTCTCGCCGATCATCACGTCCTGCACGGGAACCGTCTCCTCGATGATTCCGCGACGGATGCGAGCGGTCGGCGGCGTCAGGTCCATCAGCTCGCCGATGGCTTTCCGCGCCCTCCCGGTACTGAGCGATTCGAGCAGCAGCGCAAGTGAAAAGAGAAAAACCACCGCTGCGCCTTCCGACCATTCACCGAGCGCCGCCGCGCCGAGCACGGCAATGGTCATAAGCGCGTTCATGTCGGGAGAAAGCGATGCAAGCGCGTAGAATCCCCGCCGTGCAATTTTCCAACCTCCCGAGAGCATCGAGAGTGAAAACAAGACGATAAGGGGCGTCCCGGAGATATCGAACAGATTTCCGGCGATCAGTCCGGCTGCCAGAAATACCCCTGACAAAGTCGTAAAAATAAGATTGCCGTATTTATCGTAGAATGATTGAGATTCTGAGAACGTCCGTGCGGCGTGCGCCTGAAACCCGGCCGCTTTAATTTCATCCAGAATATGCGCGTCGGTCGTGGAGTGGCGTATGTACAATTTTTGGGAGACGAGATTGAATCTGAGATCTTCGATCTCTTTTATTTTCGAAAGGCGTTTCCGGAGCGTCATCTCTTCGTCGCTGCAGCAGAGTCCTTTGACGAGGTATGTGATGTACGGCTGGTCTGAAATTTTTGTGTTGTGGGATGACATAGAATGAACGGAGCTCCTCAACGTTCCGATACGTGTTCGGTGGCGACGTGGATGAGCTGTTCGATATGCTGATCGTCCAGCGAATAGCGGATTGTCTTGCCTTCGCGTCTGTGTTTGACGAGGCGCAATCCGCGCAGGATGCGAAGCTGGTGCGACACGGCCGAATCGCTTGTACCGATAAGCTGAGCGATATCCTGAACGCACATTTCGTTCTGCAGCAGTACGATTGCAATCTTCAGACGGGTCGAATCGGAGAGAACCTTGAACGTTTCCGCGAGATCATCCAGCCGTCGGGAATTCTGAAGGAGAGTCCGGGATGATGAGGCCATAAATCATAAACCCTGAATAATTGAATATATGTTCATATGTAATGGTAATGAATAGTCCCCTGAAAGTCAACGACGGAAAAAGTGTTGGAGAATTTGTATACTAAGATCGTTAAGCGAATGGAACCCTTCAATGCCGAGGAATAAACTCAGAAAGTATGCCGAGCTTCGGGAATTTCCGAACGTGTTCTGCGGACCCGATCCCCGGATATCGCCGGGTCACTGGCATGAGAGATATTTTAAGAATGACAATCCGATAACCCTGGAAGTCGGCTGCGGTACTGCGATGATGACGCTCGGACTTGCAAGGCAGCAGCAGAGCGGGAATTTCATCGGCATCGACAATAAGGGGGCTCGGCTCTGGGTTGGTGCGAAGACGGCGATGGACGAAGGACTCTCGAACACCGCATTTCTCTACGACCGGGCCGAGCGTATTACGGAATACTTCGCTCCGGGAGAGGTTGCCGCGTTCTGGATCACCTTTCCCGATCCCTTCCCGAAACCGAGTCAATCCGGAAAACGGCTGATCTCGGGGGAATATATTCAGTTGTATCGCCGGATTTGCAGTCCGGAGGCAAGCGTGTACCTGAAAACGGACGACTCTGGTCTTTTCAAGTTCGCCCTTTCCACACTCAAGCAACTTGACATTGTTCCCGATATCGTTATCGCCGACCTCCATACAAACGGCGACGTCCCGGACCAGGCGAAAATCAGAACGGTATATGAGGAACGGCATCTTGCTGCGGGGAAATCGATCATGTTTCTCATGTTCAGGCTGGTCTCATAGCGACCTAAAATCGCTGTAATGGGCGTTATTCTTTGAATAATTCTTTTTTTCTTAGTATATTGTATGTTCTTTTGGGAAGTATAGCTTGACCATGAAGCGAACGGAATTGGTATCTTCCGAGTTGAGAAATTACAGGTAGGATAGCAAAAAGTTTACCACAATTTTTTTTCAGTTGAGAATCTGCGCCCGTAGCTCAATTGGATAGAGCAACGGCCTTCTAAGCCGTAGGTTACTGGTTCGATTCCAGTCGGGCGTACGCGCGGATAATTCAGGCATACCGGATAGTTGCATGGTGGGCGTAGCTCAGTTGGTAGAGCACCAGGTTGTGGCCCTGGTGGTCGCGGGTTCAAGCCCCGTCGCTCACCCAGATGAACAAACTGATATTGAATACATTTTCAATATTATTTATATTGGTTGTTTCGGGATGTATAAAGGACCCGCCGGGATACGCTGAGTACAATGTAGGCGTCGGATTATTTCACGCCGGCGAATACGAAGAAGCTGCGGAACACTTCAGCTCGGCCACTCTCAAAAATCCGTCATTTGCCGAAGCATTCATGAATCTGGGTACCAGTCTGTACCGGATGGAGCGTTTCACCGAGGCGATGGGGGCGTATGAGAAGGCAGATTCGCTTTTTCTGACCGGCGAATATGTCGATGTACGCGGAGCGCAAAATGAAGAAAAGCTGAACGCGCTCCATGAGATGATGGAAGTAACCCGCGCACAGATCAGGCTGCTCGACAGCGACAACCTGACGGAAGCGGAGATTGAGGAGCTGAGGGAAAAGATCCGTCCTTTACATGAATGAGTTTCGTGTTCGGGAAAATTTAGGTGATACAATAGTAAGCACGAAATTCGAAGCTCGAAATCCAAAACAGTAGAAGTCCCCTTCGTCTAGTGGCCTAGGACTCAGGATTTTCATTCCTGCAACACGGGTTCGACTCCCGTAGGGGACACTAAAACCCTTGTAAGTCAAAAACTTGCAGGGGTTTTTTGTTTTTGTTACTGAGATGGTGACCATCACTAAGCGCGGGTGGGGTCCACTCGCATGCAGGTGGGGTCCATCTGCGCGAAGGTGGGGTCCACTTGCGCGAGGCATGCGGGGGGAAAGTGGTTCCCACCTTCTTTA
>CAZBUK010000048.1:0-28237 GCA_964495085.1 uncultured Ignavibacteriales bacterium | reverse complement strand
AAGTATGGTAGCAAAACGATATCACAACATCACAGCAAACCCCGTTAGGGGTGAAAGTATGAGAACACTACCGCGTGTTATCGTTAATCCATTTTGAAGAATTTCTTTTACACTGCCCATAATATCGGATAGGGCGCGTGCTGCCGACAGCTCGAAGCATACCGTTTGTCTTGCAGGTCCTCAGAACCACTAAAGAATAATGTCACCCTTACAGGGTTTGATTTTGTGTATTGTTAATTATCTGCTACCATAATGTCACGCCTAACGGGGTTCCGGATCGATCAATCTTGTGGTATTAGTATTATTAAATAACATCTCTAAGTATCCTGATGAGTTGCTATATACACAAGAAATTCGAATGAGCCTCTATTTCAATAATAATTTCATTTTCTACGAATATATACAATGTATCAAATCTTTTAGTTCAGTAACTATTATTCATGTTTTCGTTATATATAATCGCATTAAAATACCTCGAGTCTTGGTCTCTTGTATATTAAAAGTTAGGAGAAAATAGTTTTAAATTAAATTCATTTGGTTGCGGCTTTGCCACGTAAGCATCGATCGAGAGTTTCAAGAGTATCGCACTTATTCCGTCAGCCTCACCCCCAACCCCCTCTCCGCCAAAAAGCGGAGACCCCGCCTTGGCGGGGCAGGTGGGGCGAAGGGGGTGAGGCTGCACGTGATTACTATGAATTTTCTTTCAGTAGATCTCTTTCTTCTCCCCTTCCCTGCAATTCTCATCCCCCTTCTTCAGTACTCCTTTTCCTCCCGAGCACAGCATCCGTGCCGGAAATGGTAATCCCGACGAGCAGCATCACTCCCGCCCAGCAGAGAGCTTCGATCGCTGCAAGTGCGGCCGGTTCCCGCATCACATTCCATGGTAAATAAAAAAGAAACCATGGAACCATCAACACCCAAGCAACCGTACCGAAACGGAGTCCGCGCTTCCACCATGCTTGCGGCGAATTTCCGAAATGCCATACGTAGATCCATCCCCATAATATTCCAATGCATAGTAATCCAAGAGGGAGCAGCCATGGAGCTTCGCCGATCCTGGGGAGCGGTTCCGTGGTAAATGCGGCGAGCATTTTGGGACTCTGCAGCGACGGGTCCGCGAGGATCGATTGTGCCGGTCCGAAGAATAAGAGCAGTCCGACGAACCATGCGATGCCGCCGGCAAGTCCGGCGAGAAGTCCCCGCACGAAAGGAATCGAGATGAACATAGGCAGTCCGGTATATTTTTGTTGCCGGTAACAACCGGCGTTTACGATGCGATGCTTACCCGTCAGTTCTTCAGCTTTGGTCTCAACGCAGTTAAAATCCTCTCATCCTCCCGGACATCGATAAAGCCGGGGCTGTCTCCGAGCGGAGCCGGAGATATGGTCAGCGATTTTCCGATTTGATCTACCTGATAATCCGTTATCATCGGCGTGCCGGGCAGCCAGGAGGAGATCGCCGTATAGAACGATCCGAGATAGATCCGCTCGCCCCCGGCTACGACGACGAAGGGAGTTCCGAAGATTTTCCAGATGACACCATCGGAATCGGAGAGGAAATAGTGTGACGGATTTTCACGAAGATACATTCTATGTACGCTGCGCTCGTACGCGATGATATCGTCATAGGATATGAACGGAGCTTCATCCAGCGTCAGAGAATCCAACGGAATCGTCTGCACATCCATCGTCGTAAGCGAGGCATCACGCAGCAGGAACAAGCCGAACCTCACACCGTCGCCGGGCTGTACCGTATCGCCGCAGGACGGAAAACCGATGACGATGATGGCCGCGAGAAGAACGCGGACGGTATTCATAATTGACCTCGTTAGTTTTTTCGCACCGATACTGTCGTTGTCATCCTTCGAAGAATCGGAACAATCGGGTAACGCGCCCGTCGTCGCGGAACCGGTAATCCTGTTCCGGGATGCTCAGCGCTCGACCAGCTCAACCCGCCGGTTCTTCTCTCTCCCCGGATCGGTGGAATTCGAGAAGACCGGAGCAAGCGAACCGACGCCGTGCGCCTCGAGACGGTCGCCTGAAATATCGTAATCTTTTATCAATGTCTCAACAACCGCATTCGCGCGGGAGGATGAGAGACTCAGATTATACGGAAAAGCGCCCCTGGAATCGGTATGGCCGACGACGTAGAACTTTTTTCCGTGATTCGATCTCAGATAAAGGGCGATCTGGTCGAGCGCTTCGCGCGATTCCGGCATGATCCCCGCCCGGTCGAACTCGAAGAGAATCCCGTCGAGCACCACGCGTCCGTATTCATGAATTCCCTTCCCGATCGCTTCCGCGTCGACGACGATCAGGCCCGTTTCCGCCTTTTCGACTTCGACGATATCGACGAGCGTTCCGATGCGGTCCGCGCGGAACTGGTAGACGGAAACGATCACATACGCGGTACCCTCCGCCCTTTCTTTCCGTGCGACGATTGAGCCGCCGCCCCCGGTAGTCGCCGATCCTCTTACCATCTCATTGACAGCGCCGCGCGGGTCGTTCCATGAGTTGTTCATGAACAGTACCTCGCGCCATTGCCGGCTCCCCACTCCCGTGCCGTGTGCAGCTTCGTTGGTCGAACCTTCCGCAAGAATCGTAAAATCCGCATTCGTCAGTGCGTCGAGATAATTTTTATATACCTCGCCGTGGCTCCGCGCTCCCCCGTCGAGCGCATAGTAGATGCGCGTGACGCGGCCTTCGGTTTCAATCCAGGTGTCGATTTGCCGGTAACCCGTAACGGTTCCCGTCGGAACCCTGTATGGACGGTGATTCTCCACAGCATACCATTCAATGGTCGAACCCGGATACCTGCCGATAACAGGATGATCACTGCTACCCGATATATCCTGTGCGGGCGAGAGTTGTGCGAAGAAAAAAAAGCTGAAACATACCGCCAAGAGTCGAGGCATAGTTTCTCCTTTAATATAGTGGGGTCCATCTCTTTCGGGCTGGCGAAAGATTATCGGACAGCGATGCATTCAGATTAAACCTGAAGATGCAAAGGAGAGCACAGATGGTACCCACTTTTTTTTCGGGGGCACTCAAAGAAGGTGGGAACCACTTTCCCCCCGCATCCCTTCACGCAAGTGGACCCCACCGACGCACAGATGGTACACTTTTTTTACGACAGTGGGGTCCATCTCTCCTAAAGACACCTGACTGTCAGAGGACAGCGAGTATTCTCGATTAACTAAATCCTTATTTCGACAAGAAGATGGTTCCCACTTTCTTCGACTCCGCTGCCGATGATACCACTGAATGCAAGATCTTATTCAGATCGTCGGCATGAAATTAAAACCGGGAATGCCTGTCCTTATAACCTCATTACCTTAATCGGTTCAGCATACCGGAATCAATCATAAACGGGGATAACGATTGAGCGATCCGGGAGTGAAAGCCACCTTTATATTTCTGGAATCTCTCTCGAACGATATTCTCACATATGAATCATCCAGTACTTCGAACGTACGCAGCAGTTCAATCTCATCAGGATTCACTTTAATGTATATAGAATGATACCCACTGGACAGCCAGCTCCGCTCACCGACCATCGCCAGTCCGTCTGCCGGATCGGTCGAGACTACTCCACGGAACCAGACCGCTTCGCTGATCTGCACTTCGACGGTGTCCTGAGAGAATGTATCTGCAAGGACGACCTGGAAAAAAATCTCGTAGGAACTCCCCACCGGATTACACGACAGAGATATGACAACGAACATTCCAAGAAATAATATTTTGCGGGGAAAATATTTCAAAGTTGCATCCATCACATCCTTTTAATCCATTGTGATCATGATCTCCGTTGTCAACCCAACCTGGGAGCTATCGCTGCCGCTGCTTCGTCCGATGTCATGACCGGCAGTACCTCGAAATCTACAAGATCGTTCCAGTGCTCCATCCACCGCCGGAGCAGCTCAGGATCGTCGCAATCCATGAGCTGAAAACAACGCCTGAAATCCTGCTGCACCCAGCTTGCGACGTAGCGCAGACCGTCGGGGGCAAGGCGGCCGCGGTCGCGGAGGCGCTGATATACCGGAACCGCATCGCCGTCGTGGAATTCCTCAATAATTAGGTAGAGCACAAACCCTCCGTAATAATAGTCGTACTCGAACCGGATGATTGCATACCCGATCGCTCAACCGCCTCCTGTTCACCTCTTCCTGATCAATCCCACACCGAGAACCAGGAGTCCGGTAACCAGCACGACCGCGCCCGCGTAAGCCAGGTAAATCATGACGTTTGGCTCGGCCGCGCCGGGCTTCAGTACCGAAAAGAAAAATGCGGCCGGCAGCAGGATTGCGGAAAACGGTATGAACGTTCTTGCCACCCATTTCATGCCTGCGGAGAGCGATGTCTCATCAACGTATCTGAGCGCTACCAGCGAAAGAATAAGCAATACGCCTGCATGCGCATGTCCGGCACGCCATAGATCCTGCCTGAGTTGATTCTCCGCGTACCCCGGATCGGTTATGAGCAGAGATAAGATGCTGACTCCGCCTATGACGACGGTCGGCAGAACGACCAGCAGTATGCCTGCCATGATTCTGGATTCGCGACTCAAATGCATATGATTCCTCCCGTCAGTGCGGTCCTTTGATGTTGTCCAGTGTAACGGGAATATACATGGTTGATCGCTGCGGGTCAAATCATGTTCAATTGAATTATTCGACGGAACCAATTCCTCCGCACACGGTGTTTCACACGATATGCGGGCATTGCGCAGCATCTCCCGTTGGCATACGAGCCGATAATCCTCTCTTCATCCGACATAAATCGCAGGAATCCGTTACCTATATGCACCCGATAGCCGAGACCGAACAAAAAGAACCAGCAAACCGATCCCAGCTCCGCGTCAATAAAAAATTCTGGGAGAACTATGCATCGATCTACGACGAGAAAAAGGCGTCGTTCGACCGGTACCTCCGCAAACGGAACGTCGGGATCCTGCAGGAAGTCTTTAAACCCGGTAACCGCCTCCTCGATATCGGCTGCGGCACCGGTACCGAAGCGTCGCTTATGACCGCCTACGGCTGCGAGCTCGTGGTAACCGATCTCTCGTACGGCATGGTGAAAGCCACGTCGGAGCGGCTGAACGGAGCGGCGATGGTCGTTAATGCGCCGGCCGAGCATATCGACTGCTTCAAGATCCGTTTCGACGGGGCGTATGCGTCGTTCGGGGTGGTAAACTGCATCACCGACCCGAAGCGGTTCGTCGCGAACCTGTCCGGCGTGCTGAGACCCGGCGCGTACTTTGTCGCGTCGGTTATCAACCGGTGGTATTGGGGTGATTTTCTGCTCTCGGCGCTGAGGGTTCCGAATTACCTGAAGAAGCGGCTCAAAGGCTGGGGACACATCGTGCTCAACGGCGTGGAATCTACCGCTACCGCCCGCTTCTACTCCATCGGCGAGCTCGGCAAGCTGGTATCGCCGTACTTCACCGTCGAGAAATATTTCGCGCTTCCCGTTATTCTCCCTCCCCCGTATCTCAATCCGAAGGAACGGCTATCGAAGAGAGTCTTCGACACGATGGAAGCGGTCGAAGGCATGGTCTACGATAAATTCCCGTTCAGAATGCTCGGCGATCAGACGGTCGTTGTCTTCAAGCGTACCGGGGAAACGGTTTAACCGGTCCGGCCGTATGGTGAAATACGCCGTCATAACGCCTGCATACAATGAGGAGCCGTTTATCCGGCACATTCTCGATTCGATGGTTTCGCAGACACATCCGCCGGAGCAATGGATTATCGTGGACGACGCTTCGACCGATGCCACTGCGGAAATAGCGGCTGAGTATGCGAGCCGCCATCCCTGGATCGTCCTCATCAGGAACCCGGTCAGCGAGCCGAGAGCGCAGGGACCGAAGATCGTCCGCGCATTCAATCTGGGATACGTTAACCTGACTGTCCGGTCGTTCGATTTTGTCGTCAAGCTCGACGCGGATATCAGTCTGCCTCCCGATTATTTTGAAAGAGTCTCACGCGCATTCGAGGCGGACCCGCGGATAGGAGTCTGCGGCGGGGTGATCCGGTTGGCAACCGACGAGAAACCACGCTTCACACCGGAGGTATCCGATTTCGATCATGTCTCCGGCACCGTTAAATCCTACCGCCGCGCATGTTTCGAATCGATGGGGGGACTGCAGATCGTGCATGGATGGGACGTGCTCGACGAGCATCTGGCGCGGTATCATGGATGGAAGATCAAAACGCTGTTCGATCTCGAGATCGTTCATCACAGAAAACCGATCCGCGATCTCGGTCCGTTCACACGTTCGTTTAATGCGGGAAGATGGTATCACCGGATGTCGTACGGCGCGCTGGCGACGACCGCGCTGTCGATACAGCAGAGCTTTCACAGCCCGGTACTCATCGCGTGGCTCCCGACGCTCGCGGGCTATTTCCATGCGAAGCTCGCCGGTATAAAACCGTACGTCGATCCCGCCGTCGGAAGTTTTATCAAGCGGCATATGGACGAACGGCTGATCGCTTATATCAAACGGAATTTTCTGCTCCGGAAGAGGAGATAGACCGATCGCTGGAACCCTATGATCGGGGAGATTTACCTGTCAAAATCCAACCGGGCACCAGCCGCTCGCCGGAGAGCATCGGAAACGGGGTTGCGCGATATACCGACGAGACGGATCCCGAAGCTTCCATATGCCAGAGGATCTCTCCCCCCGGCGTCACTTCATACGCTTCGATCGGGCCTGTCGAGCCCGCCAATCCGCCCGAGACGCCGAATGTCACATAGGTATTCCCGTTGTCGAGCCGGCGGGCCGAGCTGATGATCCGCGACCAGTTATCGCGGGGAGGACGGAATTCCCACACTTTTTCCGCGCGATCGCCCTCGATGCGGAATTCAACCGCTCTACTGTACGGTTCCTCCCTCTCGAATCCGTTGTCGAAAATCAATATCTGTCCGGGAGACGTCTCCGCCGCCGTGTGCTGTCCGGAGAATTTTTCGTTCTCATCCACGGTGATGGCCGCGTTCAATCCGCCGAGCCTCCATTGGAGCGATTGAAAATCCGGGGCGATCGAGATGACCTGGTTGAGAAAATGCAGACTGATGAGCACGTTGCCTCCGGGACCGACGGAAACGGAATTCGCATGCAGCCAATCGGTATGCACCGACCGCTCGGCCCAGTCGTCGACGGGTGAGAGATGATCGAACGACGACCAGAGCTTCCGCGTCTGATTCTTTTCCGGAATCCACTCCCACACCGCCTCGCCCGCAATGACGACCCCGTCCACCGTTTGTGGATCGCGCGCCAGGAACAGGATCTCCCCCGACTCCAATGAAACGACGTCGTGATGAATTTCCCTTCCGGCCGGTTCCTGCGGCAGCAGCGATACGATGCTTCCCGTCACGTCCACTTCCACCAATCCGACATCCGAATCGATGAAGACGAAATTCCCGTTCGATCGCCGCGCCGCACCGGACGATCTCCCTTCGGTGCGATAATACCATACTATATTTCCGGCGGCATCGATAACGACGTAACCGTTGAAACCTCCGGGCTGAAATATCTTGACGAGCGCCAACGGCAGTGTCGGCTCTCCCGAAGTCGTGAATTCAACCATTGCAAGATCGTCCGGCAGCGGCTCCGTGGTGAACTCTCCTTCCATAACAGCTTCTCCCGCTTCGACGCGATACATATAGGCCGTGCCCGCGACGAGCCGTGTGAGGAGCAGACTGTGTGAGACCGAAGGTTCTTCAGAAACGATTTCGAGCAGGCCGGTCCGCTCGCTGCTATATCGAACGATGACATCCGACGTCCGGTCGAGCGAAATATCCATCCGGTAAACCAACGTGTTCTCGGCGCTCAAAGTCAGAGCGTTAATATGCGGAGCGGAGATACCGTTATCGTTGAAACAACCGGGGAGCAGAATCGTCAGGATGATAAATGGAGGGATGGCCGGTACGACGATTCTAAAAAGCAGCCGGATGATCTGCGAATTCACAGAACGCTCCCCTGTCGACTGTTTGATCTGAAGATTAAATTTAAATACATGGTCCGGTCTTCCAACCGTTATTCATAGGTAACCGCTGTATAAAAATAAAAAAGGCGGCCATGTGGCCGCCGGGACATCACCCTCGGTGCGCGAACGTCCGGGGTGTGCGAAGGATAATGTAGGGTATTCTTTTAATTTTGTCAACCAACTTGTATGAAGAAACGAAAAGCGGTATATATCAATCTCCGCATCCCGGAGCGGGTATCCCGTGATTCATCAACCGGCCGTTCTATTATATAGTACGATCCCCCGAATCCTTTGCAGGCAATATCTCTGCAGGGGAAATTTGGGAAAGTACGACGGGCTGATAGCTCAGGCAGAGACGGAATTGTTCACTTAAGCCCCTGTTTTACTTTAATTTGATATTGGCGGTTTACCTCTGAGGTGTGGCAGGAATGAAACGAATTTATTAAAAAACGCATGTATTGATTTCGATATCTGTGCCGGACTTGCCTTTCATCGAATTTTCCGATAATTTTTCATCATTACGTCCGGATATGTTCCTTCTGGACGTATCCTGTTTGGGAAAAT
This sequence comes from uncultured Ignavibacteriales bacterium, assembly GCA_964495085.1. Lineage (GTDB taxonomy): Bacteria > Bacteroidota > Ignavibacteria > T3Sed10-11 > T3Sed10-11 > CAZBUK01. The sequence goes on along the minus strand of CAZBUK010000048.1, from coordinate 19,689 downwards.
CCATCTTATCAGCGGAGATCTTAACAGGCACTCCGAACCTTTTGTACCATACAGCCGACTTATAAGCCGCAGGAATGTCGCCTACCGGAGCTGCAGTCAGACATCGAGTAATCCGATGCATAAGGACGAATATCTATGAAATCCAAACCTTCGACATCAAAGAAAAAGAAACCGGCTGACGATGTGTCCATATCGGATGCATGGTTCCGCACAACATTATACAGTATCGGCGATGCGGTGATCACCACCGACACGGATGGGAACGTGCTGCAGATGAACCATATCGCCGAACAGTTAACCGGCTGGGATGAGCGCGACGCAGTCGGAAAACATGTCGGTCAGATCTATCGGATCGTAAACGAGGATACCCGTTCCGAGGTTGAGAGCCCGGTGGAAAAGGTATTCCGGGAGGGAACGGTGGTCGGACTGGCAAATCATTCCATGCTCATTTCCAAGGACGGCCGCGAAATCCCGATCGCCGACAGCGGCTCACCCATCCGCGATAGCGATGGAACGATGCTGGGATCTGTCCTCGTATTCAGGGATCAATCGTCTGAACGGGATGCTGAGCGAAATCTGCGTGAAAGTGAGCGTAAACTGTCTACCCTTCTGAGCAATCTCCCCGGTATGTCGTATCGATGCCGGAACGATCGTCAGTGGACGATGGAATTCGTAAGCGAAGGATGCAATACGCTGACAGGCTATCAACCCGAGGATCTCCTGTACAATAACAAACTCTCGTATAACGATCTCATTCATAGCGACGACCGTGAGTGGATATGGGTGAAATGGCAGGACGTGCTCAAGTCACGCCGGAAATTCGCGGAGGAGTACCGCATCCTGACGAATGACGGGCGACTGAAATGGGTCTGGGAGCAGGGCCAGGGAATATTCTCCGACAATGGAACGCTGATCGCGCTGGAAGGTTTCATCACCGATATCACGGAACGAAAACGGGCGGAGGAAGCGCTGCGCGGGAGCGAAGAGAAATACAGGCTGATGATCGACAACCAGACAGATCTTGTGGTGAAGGTCGATCACGACGGCAGGTTCATATTCGTGAGTCCCTCATACTGCGATATGTTCGGTTTTAAGGAGGAGGAACTGATCGGAAAAACCTTTTTCCCTCTCGTCCATGAGGATGACCGCGAGGCGGCTCAAAACGCGATGAAGGAATTGCTGAAGCCGCCGCACCGCTGTTATCTCGAACAGCGGGCGAAGACGAGATTCGGGTGGAAGTGGCTGGCGTGGTCGGATAGCGCAATCCTTGATGAACATGGAAAGATCGAGGCTATCATAGGCGTCGGACGGGACATTACGGAGAAGAAACAGACAGAGGAGGCGCTGCGCGAATCGGAGCAAATGCTCGATACCATTTTGAACACGATACCGGTCCGCGTCTTCTGGAAAGACCTGAACGGGGTATTTCTCGGCTGCAACGATCCGTTCGCACGCGATGCGGGGATAACCTCACCCGAGGAACTAATCGGTAAAACCGATTACGATATGGGGTGGGCAAAAGAAGCGGAGTTGTACCAGGCGGACGATAAAGCCGTCATCGAGAGCGGAGAGCCCAAACTCGGATATGAGGAGCCACAGACGACTTCTGACGGAGACCGTATCTGGCTTCGAACGAGTAAATTCCCCCTTCGCAATGCGTCCGGAGCAATAGCCGGCATTTTGGGTGTCTATGAGGATATCACCGAGCATAGGCAGGCCATGGAGGCACTCAGCAGGTCGGAATCTCAATTCCGGACACTCTGGGAGGAGTCGCTCGACGGCATGCGGCTCACCGACGGTAATGGAACCGTTCTGCTGGTCAATGATGCGTTCTGCAAATTGGCGGGAATGCCGAGAGAGGAGATCGAAGGAAAACCGCTATCCGTGATCTATGCTGAAGAGAATCGGGATCACATCCTACAGGTTCACCGGGAACGATTCAGGACCCGCACCGTGAAGCCCCGATTCGAACAGGAGCTCGCTTTGCATAACGGGAAGAGAATCTGGTTTGACGTTTCAAATACCTTCTTCGAGCATGAAGGGAGGCCCCCGCTGCTGCTTGCCGTCTTCAGAGACGTGACCGAACGGAAAGAAGCAGAAAAGGATTTGATACAGGCAAAGGAGGCGTTGGAGCGAGCAGAAGAATATGCAAAATTAGGAAGCTGGGATCTCGACCTCGGCGCCAATCGCGGACGATGGTCCAATCAGATGTTCCGAATGTTCGATCTCGAACCGGCCGACCATCCCCCCGATACAGATACCTACCTCGATTTGATACATCCCGATGATCGTGACATCGTCAGCAAGGTTCTCACGCTCATGAGCCAGGGGAAAGAGCCGCCTGTGCAGGTTTTCCGTACCAACCCTAAACGACTACCCCTCCGGTACTTCAAGCCGACCTGGAAATATCTGCGCGATACGGATGGTAAACCGGTGAAATACGAGGGAACACTCCTCGACGTGACCGAGCATATCCGAGCCGAGGAGGCGCTTCGCACATCCGAGGAAAAATACCGGACGCTCTTCGAAGAGTCGAAGGATACCGTGTATATGAGCACGCCGGACGGCAAGCTGCTCGACATCAATACCGCAGGCCTCGAAACCTTCGGCTACTCCTCGAAGGAAGAGATGCTGGCGATCGACATAGCGCGCGATATCTACCACAACCCCGAGGAGCGGGAGAAGTTTGTCCGCGCACTCGACACGTATGGGTATGTGAAGGACTTCGAAAAGACGCTGAAGCGGAAGGACGGACAGGATATATCGGTGATCGAAACAACGACCGTAGTCAGAGACGGACACGGGAAGCCCGTTGCCTACCGGGGCATTCTGCGCGACATTACGCGGCAGAAAGTACTCGAAGAACACCTCCGGGACGTTCAGAAAATGGAGAGCATCGGGACGCTCGCCGGCGGCATCGCGCATGACTTCAACAACCTTCTCGGAATAATCCTCGGCCATGCATCCCTCATGAAACTCCACCAGTCCGATCCGGCGAAGCTCGAGAAGAGCATCGAGGTCATTCACCGGGCGACCCGGCGAGGCGCATCGCTCGTGCAGCATCTTCTGACGTTCGCACGGAAAACCGACGTGGTCGTGGGATCGGTCAGGGTCGGCGACTTGATAGACGATATCTCGCACCTGCTGCGGGAGACGCTACCGCGGTCGATAACGGTCAATGTAGATATTCAGAAAGATCTCCCCGTTATCACGGCAGATGCCACACAGATCCATCAGGTGCTCCTTAATCTTTGCCTGAACGCGCGCGATGCGATGCCGAAAGGGGGCGAGCTCTCCATCGCCGCTGCGACCGTGCCGGGAGAAGATCTGAGCGCCCGGTTCCTCAAGGTTAAAAATCAGCCGTACCTGTTCGTGAGAGTTTCCGATACGGGAACCGGTATAGACGAATCGATCAGGAAGAGGATCTTCGATCCCTTTTTCACAACCAAGGGTCCGGGAAAGGGAACGGGGCTCGGGCTCGCCCTCGTCTACAGCATTGTCGAGAGCTACGGGGGATTCGTCGACGTCGACAGCGAGCCGGGACGGGGGGCCGCATTCTCGTTATACATTCCGGCGCGAATACCCGACGTCGAGACATCGATTGACGCCGATGATGCCTCAACGGCTCCGCGCGGCATGGGGGAGAAAATCCTCGTCATCGAAGACGAGGACATGCTGCTTGAATCTTTGAAGACGATACTCATTGAAAACGGCTACAATGTCATTACGGCGCGAGACGGTGAAGAAGGAATACTTCTGTATAATCTGTATGCGCGGGATTTGTTCGGAGAAGGCATCCGGGCGGTTGTTTCGGATCTCGGCCTGCCGAAGATCGGCGGCGACGAGGTGTGCAGAAGAATCCGGGATATCGATCCGAAAGCGGTCATTCTGCTCGCGAGCGGATTCATCGACCCGCTCTTAAAGACGGAGTTGCGGGAAGCCGGGGCGAAGTTTTTCATCCAAAAACCGTACTCGCCGGAAAAAGTGCTCCGGATCATCCGCGAAGCCGTCGATTCACGGATCTGAAATAAACGAAGAATACCCCAGGAGACGCTCCCGGCTTCACACCATAAAGCCGACGAATCCGAACAACGGTTCGGCGAGTTCCGGCACGCCGGTTATCGTCGCTTTCTTCCTGGCTTCATCGGGCGGTATCATTTTCGAAAACAATTTCCAGGCGGTATCCGCAGGCAGCCGCACCGAGGTCTCAGCCTGCTCCGCTTTACCCGCGTACAGCTTCCACCCCGCTTTTTCAAATGCCAGCGTCCATGCTCCCCCCGCCTTCCCGTCGATATCGACGACCAGACGCAAGTCTTTTCCGGGTTTGAGCGAGCGGTATGCATGCGGGAGTCCCCGTACGAGCGTATCAAGGTACGGACGGATCCACAATGCATCGGTAAGCGAACGGGTGCGCACGGCGTCGCGTATCTGATGCTGGTGATGCCAGCGCTCCGTGTATTCGCGCGCAACGTCGAACCAATTCGGCGATGACTCTTCACCCGCCCAAACAACACTGAAGATCGCCTCTTCGTCGGGGTCGAGTAATTCGAAGAGCTCGCAGATCTCAGGTCCGGTAACCTTCAGGAAGTCGACTATGATACGGGGACTCATGCGCCGTGCGGCTATGGTCCATTCGGCATTGAGTCGGTTGAGCATCTCTACAAGTTCTGTGTATCCCGTATTCGACGATTCCGGTTCGGGCATTGTGTGTACATCACGCTGGGCCGAGAGGCGGCGTATATCGATATCGAGCAGATGCGCCGTGACGTCTCTCACGGTCCAACCGGACGCCATAGTCGGCCGTTCCCAATCCTCGGGACGCAGAGAATCCAGCAGAGAAAATAATTCTTTATACAAGCCGGGAAAGAGATGCACTGCATCGATGTGTTGAAGTTTTTGCATCAGCCTGTATCATCGAATGGTAATTGGAGCGACTCTACCTGGTTGCAGGGAAATTATATAAAAGCGGGGGAATTTTCAAGCGGCTGAGGGAGTGAATATGCGGTGTTTGAGGCCGGATTCCCGCCCGGTTTGGGTACCACGGGAAATACGCCGGGTATTCCGGGAAAAATGAATAGGTCGGGAGAGTATAAAACGGGAGAACGGCGTCTCCGCCGCCTCCCGTTTCGGTCGAACGCTTCGCCGGATTCCCCGTCAATACTCCGAAGCTTTTTTACAATCCTTACCGGTGGTACCGGCGAGTTGATCCTTCTTGCTTGTGATGTTGGTGGATTTCGGAGCCATCTCGGCGTTCCGCTCGATGTCCCCCTTCCACTGATCGGGAACCTGATCAGCAGGAAAGATCGCTTCAATCGGACACTCGGGAACGCATGCATCGCAATCGATACATTCGTCGGGATGTATGTAGAGCGTGTGATCGTCCTCGTAGAAACAATCGACGGGACAGACCTCGACGCAATCGGTGTACTTACAATCGTAGCATACTTCCGTGACGACATATGCCATAGATTCCTCCCAGGAGTAATGGATAGAGACTGATGATTTTCGAAATCGATTGTCGACGGAACCGGTACTTGGAGAACGGGCGGGACGATGGACTGTCCGGGCCGTAAAACGGAATCACTCTACGAAATAGAGTATACTAAATCCGATCGTCTATGTCAATCCATTCTTGCATTTATGAGTCCGCTTTGTTACCTTGATTTTTATCTTTCCCGTTACCACCGCCCTCAGGCCGAGTTGTTCCTTACATGACGGATACAGAAATGGGTAAATTATCGCTCGAGGACATTCGCGAAATATTCACATCCTCCAAAGATTTTAACCTGATTTTCGACGCTTTTGGAGCGGCTCTGGCCGAACGGCACGACGACATCGAGCTTTACCGACAACTCTTTTGGAATAAGGCGCTGACCCCCGATGAACTATGCCTCTTCGGGGAAAAACTCGCGAAGGAGTTTCCGTATATCGCATACGACGTGTATATGTGGCTCGCCAACGTCTTCGAACTGACTTTCTTTGCATACGACAACTACGAGCTTGCAGTCACCTACTATAAAAAAGCCGCCGACGCGAAGCCGAACGAACCCGATCCGTATCTCGATGCCTGCGACTGCTACGAACCCGACCTGAACATCCCTCCCATCGACATGCTCATCGAGTTCGTCAAAGACGGCGTCGCCCGGGTTGTCAATCCGAAATCGTTGTACCAACGTCTGTCGCGAATGTACGGCATCATCGGCGATCAGGAACAAAGCTCATACTATCTGGCGCGCGCAAACGAAGCCGGCCCGCCCCCGACAAAGGTATGAGCGAGCGGGAACGACCGTTACTTGGATATATATTGATCATCCTCGCCGCCTTCTTCTGGGGGGTATCGGGTACCTTCGCCAAGTATCTTTTTCAGCACCGGCAGATCGACACGATTATCGTCGTCCAGATGCGCGTCACGATCTCATTCCTCATACTGCTGGCTGTCTTTCTCCTGGGCAACAGACACTACCTGAAATTCAAACCGCGCCACCTCAAACATTTTATTCTGCTCGGGATCTTCGGCATTGCGGGCTCCAACTTCTTCTATTATTACGCCATCAATCTGACGACGGTCGCGACCGCGATCCTGGTTCAATACACCGCTCCGGTAATGGTTATGCTGTACGCTGTTGCAGTTCAGAAGGAGCCGATCGAAGCGTCCAAGATACTTGCGTTGATCCTGGCAATGACGGGAGTCTTTCTGACCGTCGGCGGACACGACGTTTCGGTGTTTGTGGTGGATATGAAGGGAGTTGGCAGCGCCCTCATCGCAGGGGTCTGCTTCGCGTTCTTTTCGATCTACGGAAGGGCGAACCCGGCCAAGTATTCCGTCTGGACGACGCTCATCTATTCGCTCGGATGCGCAAGTATGTTCTGGCTGTTCATCAATCCGCCGTGGATCATCGCAGACGCCGGGTATACGCTCGATCAATGGCTCATGCTTGCCGTCATAGCGGTTACGTCGATTCTCATTCCCTATATGTTCTTTTTCACCGGATTACGCCACCTCCTGGCAACGCGTGCGGTCATAACCGCAACCCTCGAACCGATCGTTGCGATCGTTTCGGCTGCCATCATACTCGGCGAGCTGCTCTTTCCGATACAGATCGTCGGCGCTGTAAGCGTTATCGGAGCCGTTCTTCTGCTCCAGCTTCCAGCCATCCGTTCGCAGAAGAAAACGGTGCATGAGTCGTAAATGTACTGTTTATAACGGTTTCCGGTCTATTCCACCGTTCATATTTGCTTGCTTTCCAGCCCTGTATTTACTAATTTAATTAGTTATTGCTAAAGAACCGACTGTCTACCCTCGATTCCGCTGCCAATAACAGTTTCAGCCCCTTCGCTCCCTCTCCGTAAATGGCGGAGACCCCGTCATGACGGGGCAGGTGGATTTAAGGGTGAGGTTTGACGAACGAAAGAAATCGTCTCTTTACCCGGATGAATACTATACTAATCCTTTATATTGTACGAGAGCAGAGTACGTTGCCATGAAACGAATAGCGGTACTGGGATCGACCGGTTCGATAGGATGCAGCAGTCTCGAGGTGATATCGAATTTCCCCGACCGGTACCGTGCGTCGTATCTCGTCGCAAACCGCAACATCGACCTGCTCGAGCGTCAGATTCACGCATACCGCCCTCGGGGAGCTGTGGTGATCGATGCGGACGCTGCAGCGTTGCTGAAGAAACGCGTCAACGGCTCGATCGAGATTCTCGGCGGGAGCGAAGCAGTCGATGAAATCGTCAGCCGTGACGATACCGATATGATCATCAGCTCGCTGGTCGGCTACGCGGGTTTGCAGCCGACGATCAGAGCCATTCAGGCGGGGAAATCGATCGCGCTGGCGAACAAGGAGACGCTGGTTGTTGCGGGAGAGCTCATGATGTCGCTCGTCGCAAAACATAACGTGAACCTCATACCAGTCGACAGCGAGCACAGTGCAATACTTCAATGCCTGATCGGTGAAAGTCCGGATTCGGTATCGAAAATTATTCTGACTGCTTCGGGAGGACCTTTTCTGAAGACTCCCCGCGAACGTCTCGCTTCGGTGACGATCGATGAGGCGCTGAACCACCCGAATTGGAAAATGGGGAGCAAGATAACCATCGATTCGGCGACCCTCATGAACAAAGGGCTGGAGGTGATTGAAGCCCACCATCTCTTCGGATTGCCCGCGGAGAACATCGAGGTGGTGATTCATCCGCAGTCCATCATTCATTCGATGGTCGAGTTCATCGACGGTTCGGTCAAGGCACAGCTCGGCGTTCCCGATATGAAGATACCGATCCAATATGCGCTCAGCTACCCGGAAAGATACCTGTCTTCGTATGAACGGGTGGATTTCTGTAAATTGGGGGCCATGGATTTCATCGAACCGGACACAGCGCGTTTTCCATGTCTCCGGCTTGCGATAGAATCGCTGCGCGAGGGGGGGACCGCCCCCGCGGTGTTGAATGCGGCGAACGAGGTTGCTGTACAGACATTTCTTGAAGGGTCCATTGCCTTCAACGACATTCCCGCGCTCATCGAGACGGCGCTGGAGAAACATACGACCATCCGGCAGCCGACGCTCGAAGAGATCGGGCAGGCAGACCGCGAGGCAAGAACGATCGTCGGGTCGTACGTCAGGAAAAAATATCTCGTGCCGATGCACGAATAATTCACACCAGAGGGAGAGACGATGTTATGGATGTAATCGCAACGATCTTTTATTTTTTAGTAACCATCAGCATTCTGGTTTTCGTACACGAGCTGGGACATTTTCTTGCGGCAAAGCTCTGCGGCATGCGGGTAGAGCGGTTTTCGATCGGGTTCCCCCCCAGACTTTTCAGCAAGAAGATCGGGGAGACCGAATACACGTTCGCGCTACTGCCCCTGGGGGGCTACGTCAAGATCAGCGGAATGGTGGATGAAAGCTTCGATACCGAATTTAAAAACAAGCCGCCGCAGCCATGGGAATACCGCTCGAAACCCGTCTGGCAGCGGATGTTCGTTATCAGCGCGGGAGTAATCATGAACACGCTGCTGGCGATCGTCATCTTCTGGGGAATAAACTTCTCCCAGGGAAAAATGGTAGATGCGACGACCGAAGTCGGGGACGTCATCTCCGAAACTCCCGCCGCAACCGCGGGCATTCAGATCGGCGACAAACTGCTCCGGATCAACGACAGGAACCTGGCAAACTGGAGCGACGTCATGCGAACGCTCAATGCCGAAGAACTGGGCAGGGCGCTTACCATTATCGTCCAACGGGACGGGCGCGAGGTTACACTCACCCTCCCTGCCGACCAGAACATTACCTCGCCGCAGGCACAGTTCGGAGTAGTGCAGCAGTACACCGAAGCCGTCATCAATAACGTCCTGGCCGATTCGCCGGCCGATCGCCTCGGCCTCGAACCGGGCGACGTCCTTCTCTCGGTCGACGACCGGGCCGTAACCAACGAAATTGCGGTGATCGAAGCGGTGCGTCCGAACGCGGGCCGCGATATCCGGGTGACGTGGGTCAGGGATAACGAGATCTTGCACGGCTTCGTCACGCCGAACGAGCAGGGCATGATCGGCATCGGTATCGGCCGCCGGTATACCGGCCCGGTCGACCATTTGAGCTACAGTTTCTTCGGAGCCCTCCCCGCGGGGATATCCGACATGTTCGATATGCTCCGTCTGCTGCTCCGCTCGCTCTGGCTCATGATCACCGGCACCCTCTCATTCAGCGAGAACGTGGGCGGGCCGATCATGATTGCACAGATCGCAACGAACTCGGCGGAGGCGGGCATCCTCTCCTTTCTGATGTTTCTCGGTTTGCTCAGCATCACCCTCGCGTTTATTAATATTTTACCCTTTCCGGTGCTTGACGGCGGACATCTCGTTTACCTGTTATATGAGATGATTTTCAGGCGGGAAGTACCGGCGAAAGTACAGATCGCTCTGCAACAGGCGGGATTCGTCATCCTCCTCGCGGTAATGGCATATGTGATTTACAACGATATCGCCCGTTTATAGCTCATTTTTGAGGATGTCTCCCCGCATCGGCCGGCTGATGTGCTCCAGCACACATTGATTTATAGTGTGAATATGTATGTATATAGTATTGGGATAAATAGGGATACGCGCTGTTACTACGAATTCAGTGTCACCTTGCACAAGGGGGTTAAGATGAAAACAACAAGGTTTGTACGGACCGTATCTGTCAGAGGCTTGCTCGCCGTACTGCTGCTGATTGCGGCGGTGACTGCACGCATGCCGGCACAGACCGACCCGGTCGTGAACCTGACTTTCGACGTTCAATTGATCGACGTCGATGTCTTCTACCTGTCGGATGCTGCATTCAACATGCAGAATCTGGTCACCTCCCCGGCCGGACCGATCCTGTTCAGCATGACGATAACTGCCGACCGGCAGACCGCGCTCGCACTCGGCATACGCATCGTCGCTGAAACGGGACTCGTCCAGGAGCCCATCGATATCTTCAACGGCATCACGAAACCTGTTTCGTTCGAACCCAATATTCCCCGGTTCTTTACCAATCGCGATATGGGTAAGGGGGGGCCGCTGGAATTGACCGACTTCGGGCTCATAAATATTGTCGATCCGTCTCCTGCGACGAGGAGAGTGGTGGATGTCATCCGCGGTTCGGGGAAGCTTCCCGAGGGGACGTACAGTCTCGAGATGACCGCGTACCTCCCCGCGAGTACGGAACCGCCGTACGGTCCGTATTTCGAGCTCACCTCGGTCGAACGTCACCTGAACATCGTCAATCCATCGCAGGTCGAGCTGCTCAGCCCGTTCGACGGCGACCGGATCGTATCGCAATTTCCGCTCTTCCAGTGGCGATCCGATACACGGGAGACCGTGCTGAGAGTGTTTGAAGTACCGGCCGGATCAAGATCTCGCGAAGAGGCCGTGAGCGGCATACCGCACCTCGAGACGAGAATTCCCAATGCGAATCAGTTCTTCTACCCACAATCCGGACCGGGTATACGCTCGCTCGAGCCCGGAAAAAATTACGTCTGGTACGTGGAAGCAGTCTACCGAACGAGTGCGAACATCGAGGAGGCCATTGTCAGCGAGATCTACGAATTCACGCTCGTCGATCCCGCTTCGTTCTCCTCGGGCGATCTGCTGCTGATGCAGCTCGAACAGCTTCTCGGAGACCGGTTTGAAGAAATCCTCGTCCGGATACAGCAGGCGAACCTCGAGTTCACCGGCGAACTTTTTCTCGACGGCATCCCGATCTCGTCGGCCGAATTCACTATGATCATTGACGCCATACGCACGCGGAAATTCAACGCGGAAGTGGTTAACGTCACCATCGAAGAATAATGTTGCTCATTACGACTATGCGGAGCCAGTTATGAATAGTAAATATCTCGGCAAGACGCTCGTCCTGTTCGCCGCCTGCGGATCGCTCCTGCTTCCGGCGGCCGCGCAGCAGAGCGAGAGACAAAACGACCGCCCTACCGTCGCACTCGTCAACAGGGTCGTGCAGATCGTCGAACGGCGCTCGCCCGAAATCGAGTGGCGGCCGGCGCAGATCGGCGACCTCTTGAATTCCGGCGACATCATTAAAACGGGACCTGCTTCGTTCTCCCTCGTCCGTTTCTACGATAACAGCCTGCTCCGTCTCAGAGAACTGTCGGAAATTATCGTGTACGCCGACCGCGATCGCGAGGCGTATCACCGCAACATACAGATCGATCGCGGCAGCGTGGGCTTCGACGTGCGGAAGCAGGAGGCCGACCGATTCGAATTCTCCACTCCCACGTCGGTCGCATCCATCAGGGGATCGAGTGGTAGCTTCACGATCGTGCCGGGCGAATCGGATATACTGCTCATGAGTACAGGTCTCGCGATACTTCGCAATCTCCTGTCGGGCCAGGAAATAAATGTCACGGGGGGTGAAATAGGGTTCTCGTATTCCGACGGCAATCTGGATAAACGGACGATCACCGAAGAAGACCAGAATACGTACGGCGAAGGAACGGGCAGCGAAACACAGGAGCGGAGGAAACGGACTCTCGAGATCAGGACCAAGGACGAAGCAGGTAATCCGCGCAAGGTCATTATCGAATATGAAGAGGACCCGCAGCGCAACTGATCACGGCGTCGTCCCCGCCGCTTATGGAATTGCGATCATAACCCGGAATTTTTTCTGTACATGAGGAATTGATGAAATCCCCCCTTCCCCCGGTCATCATGCTTCTCGGTGTTTTCCTCGGTATCGTCGTTCAGCCGGTCTTATCTCAACCCGAGAGATATATTCTCTCGGTCGATGCATTATCCGCAACAGAAAATAATCCGCTCGAGATCCGCATCGATCTTGCACCGGGACCCGAATATCTCGCGGTATATCTGTACTACAGACCGTACGGTCAGACCGATTTCAAAGAACTGGAGACCGTGTTCACGGGAACGCGTGCATTCACGGTCATCCCGGCTGCCGACGTGACGCCTCCTTTCATCGAATATTATTTTCTTCTCGAAACGACGACCGATGGGGTCGTAACGTTTCCTCCTGTCGAGCCCGACATGAATCCACTACTGGCTCCCGTCAGCTTCGCAGGCAGCGCGTCTGACCCGGCGGTTATTCTCTCCCCCGAGCGAAACGAAGAACTCCGGTTTTCCGATCTCGTGATATCCGTCTCTCTGCTGAATACGTCCGAGGAATTCGACCGCTCGGCGACCAGAATTCACATAGGCCGGACCGACGTGACGGCCTACGCCCTGATAACGGATGAGATTCTCATCCTCGTGCCTTCGAATATCGACGGGTACTCGCTTCCGCCGGGAAGACATACCGTGTCGGTCGAATTCAACCGGCCGGACGGCGGCGGGAAACGGACGCTCTCATGGTCGTTTTCCATCACTTCCGGCATCGCGCCGCAGATAACGGCGCCATCCGACTATTTCGCCTATAATCTTTCGCTGAGGGGGGAGTCGAGGAACGAGACGATCGCGGGAAATACCGTCTGGTACAACCGGACGAATATGATCGCCACCGGAAGAATCACCTGGGCGCGGTTCTCATCCAACCTCCTCCTGACGAATGAGGAACGGGGCACGCGCCAGCCGCAGAACAGGTACTCATTCAACGCCGATTCCCGCTGGCTCCGGTTTTCGGTCGGCGATACGTATCCCCGGTTCCCGACGCTCGTCATGAACGGCAGGCGCCTTCGCGGATTCAGCGGCTCTCTCGAACTGGGCTACATCAATCTCGATTACGCAACCGGCCAGACGATCAGAAGCGTCGAGGGGAGACAGCTCTATACGTTCGCCGCCGACTCGCTCGACGCGCAGGGGCAGCCGCTGATTCCCCCGCCCAACAGCCGTCTCATCAACGATTCCACCTACGCAGTGTACAGTTACGGATCCTTTACCAGGAATCTCACCGCGATCCGGCCGAGTTTCGGAACCGGCAGCCCGGTCCAGGTCGGCTTTACCTACCTCGAATCGAAGGACGACATCGGCTCCATCGGCGTCGGAAATAAACCGGGCCAGAATCTCGTGCTCGGGAGCGACATTTCGATCTCCCTCGATAACAGGAGGTTTGAAGTACAGGGACAGGTTGCCGGAAGCATCCAGAACACAGACATCTCGGGGGGCAATCTCACGCAGGAAGAGCTCGACGATCTGCTCGGCGAGGGAACCGCCCGAAGGATCGAACGTGTCATCAAGCTCTCCACACTGCAAAAATATATGACGATCAATCAGTACCTGATCCCGTTGGATCCGACCCGCCTGTCGTCGGTCGCGTACGATCTGTCGATGCGCATGCACTATTTCGGAAATTATCTCCAGGTTGGATACATCAGACGCGGCAACGACTATCAGTCCCACGGCCTGACGGCGCTCCGGCGCGACGTCGCGGGCGTACAGATCCGCGACCGCCTGCGTCTCTACCGGAACCAGATATTCGTCGATCTCTCTTCCGAGATGCTCCGCGACAATCTCGGCAATCAGAAAACCCACACCACCTATATCAACAATCATCTCGTGTCGGTTGCGTATTATCCGCGGCGGGACTGGCCTTCGGTCACCGTCGGCTACGGCTACTACAGGAACGACAACAGGGTCGATCCGGGCGGAGTCGACCGCCGGGCAGCGGTGCGCGATATCACCAACCGGATTTTCACGAGTCTCTCGCACTCGTTTCTCTGGGGCATCCGACACAACGGTTCCCTCTCGATGACCTATTCGAACCGCGACGATCAGACCGGAGTCGACGCGGACGTCACGCTGTTCAACGTCTCTACCATGGTAACCAGCTATTTTGAAACCCTCCCGCTCCAGACCAATATGGGAATAGGCGTCTATACGAGTAAGATTCCGCTCGAACTCATCCCGCTCCCCGACGGTTCGTTCACGTTCAGAAGGAGCGGATTCAACTACGTCAATTTTATCGTATCGGGATCGTACCGTCTGCTTGAAGACCGGCTGCTCCTCAACGCCGCATGGATACCGACCTTCGGCGATTACAACCGAATAGGATTTCAATCCGGAGCGCAGTATTCGGTTCTGCGGAATGTATCGCTCGTCTTCCAGGCCGATTATCTTATGAATCCCGACTCCCGCAACGATTTTATCAGCTACCTTATGATCCGCTACGATCTTTAGGAGACCGCCGGGCAACCGAATCGTATGGTTCAGTTCCAAACAACCACGAATTCACTTAAGAGCTGGCTACAGCGATTGTCCATCGCGTTCGGGATCGGCCTGCTGGTCGCCGTGGTCGTCCAGGATGCGTTCATCCACATCGGCGTCTTCGAAAAGCTCCGCCTCTCGACAATCGACCGGCGGTTCGCCCAGCGCGGTCCACTTACCGCAGACGGCACATCGCTCGACGTCGTCATCGTCGGCATCACCCGTGAAAGCTTTAAAACCGCCCCTGATCCGTATCCCTTTCCCCGGGATTACTATGCCCGCGCCATCCACAACCTGAACCGGCTCGGCGCAAAGGTCGTCGGCATCGACATCGTGTTCGACATCCCGTCGTATCAGAACCCGGAGAGCGACCGGATCCTCGAACAGGCCTTGCGAGATGCGAACAACGTCGTCCTCGCGGGGACCATCCGTGGACCGGAGCGCCGCGGCGAAGCCGGCGCCATCGTGCTGCGCGACGACGACAGCTACGGGAACATCTTCTTCCACGCCGACAGCTCCCTCGGGTTCGTGCAGATGAGAAAAGATTCCGACGGCGTTATACGCAGGTACCCGCTCTATATGCTGACGCACGGAGGGGGCTACCTGCTCCCCTCGCTGGGAACCGCGATTCTGAACCGCCGCGACGGGATACACCCGCTCACCCCGCCGATCATCGAGCCACGCACTTTCTACACCGGCGCACGCGAGATCCCGCGCATCGCCGAAACGACCTACATCAATTTCTACGGACCGTCAGGCACCTTCACCCAGTTCGATATTATCGACGTGATCGACGACGATACGTTCCGCACGCTCGACGAAAAACAGTACGGCGCAGACATCGATGTGTATTTCGACCTGCTCGAGACCAATCCGTTCAAGGACCGGATCGTGCTCATCGGTCCGGTCTTCCCCGAATCGCAGGACCTGCATTCATCGCCGGTGTACCCCGCGGGCCGGTCGGACTTCAACGAGATGTACGGCGTGGAGATTCACGCAAATGCAATCCAGACGATGCTGGACAACAACTACCTGCTCTATCTTCCGGAAAACCTGAGAGCGCTTATCACCGTTCTCTCCGTGATCGTCATGTTTTCGATCACCTCGGCGCTGAAGTCGTTGAAGGTTAAGTATCAGTTCGGAGTGGAGACCGGAGCGATCCTGCTGACCGTCGCGACGGCGGCGTTCGCTTTCTATCTCGGGGATTGGTTCTTCGTGAACAGGAACATAATCACGCCCGTCGTCGGACCCGTTGCCGGCATCATACTCGGTTATTTCGGCTCGACGATACATCAATACCTGACCGAGCGGAAGCAGAAGGAGATGGTCAAATCGATATTCAGCCACTATGTGAGTCCCGCGATCGTGAACGAGCTTGTCGACGATCCCGCCAAGCTGCAGCTCGGCGGCGAGCGGAAAGAGCTGACCGTTATGTTCAGCGACATAGCGGGATTCACGTCGATATCCGAGGGCATTCCCCCCGAAGGACTCGTCGATCTGCTCAACGAGTATCTCGACGCGATGACCGACATAATCATCCGCAACCGGGGGACGCTCGATAAGTACGAGGGGGATGCGATCATGGCGTTCTGGGGAGCGCCGATATCGTTTCCGGATCACGCCCTCTGGGCGTGTACCTCGGCGCTGCAGATGCAGGAACGGCTCTTGCGACTCCGGAACGAATCGGTCTACCACCGCGACCGGCCGCCGGTCCTCATTCGCATCGGCATCAATACGGGAGAAATGATCGTGGGAAATATGGGGGGAAGGGAGCGTTTCGATTATACCGTGATCGGCGACAGCGTAAATCTCGGCTCACGCCTCGAGACCACGAACAAACAGTACGGCACCGGCATCATCATCAGCGATTCGACCTTCACGCACGTGAAGGATACTGCCGTAGTGCGCGAGCTGGATATCATCGTCGTCAAGGGAAAAACACAGACGACGAAGATATACGAACTCGTGGGATTGCGGAATGACAGTCTTTCACCGGAAGTCCTCAGGAAGGCGGAATCCTTCAACAAAGGAGTGCATCTGTACCGGACGAGGCAATGGGATGAGGCGGTCGAGCACTTCTCTCAGCTTTTAAATATGTACCCCGACGACCAGCCCGTCAAGCTCTACATGGAGCGTGCATGGGTGTACAGTAAAAATCCGCCGCCCGAAGACTGGGACGGCGTATTTGTGATGTCCTCCAAGTAAACCCGCGAACGCCTCTCCTTACTACTTGAAATTCTTTTCGCCGGCGTTGATCGCAACCGCGAGTTGATTTTCCCGCGGGGGAATGGGACAACTGTACCGTTCATTGTAGACGCAGTACGGATTGTACGCGTCGTTGAAATCCACCTCGATTATACCGGGATAGACCTCCTCCACATCCAGATACCTTCCGCCTTCGTACGTTTCGATTCCGGCGCTCGCATCGATGAAGGGAATGAATATATACGATTCCATCTCGGTTCCGCGATGGCGGGTGAATTTGTATGCATGGATCCGGGTCAGCGTATCTTCTATGGTAATATCGAAGTATCCGTAACGGATGGCTTCGCGGTCGACGCCAGTCGTCGTAGCGATGGTGATGAGCTCCGGTTCGGGATAGATATGGAGTCTGACTCTGAACACCATATCCGGATCGACGTCGAAATAGTGAAGTCCGGTGAAAAATTCCTTGTCCCCGGGAGTGAGAGGCGTACTCTCGTCGGAGCGCATCCATTCGTCCTTTGCGAGACGCAATCCGTTCAGACTGTCGGTATACGCCAGCCGCTCCATTTCGCCCGCGAAGGGGGATTCTTGCAGCCACCGCTCGGGATCGGATTCCTGCGATCCGCATGCCGCAAAGAGGATCGCGATGATAATGGTTAACGGTATGACATAGGTTTGGTTATGCATGGTTCTCCGTTTCTGTATGTCGGGATTCGTTAGAACGGACCCGGGTTCGGTTCGGCCGGGCGGGGCAGCCGGATCCGGTCTTCGGCGAAGCCGGCCGCTGCAGGCGTGTGTATACGTGTGTAAAGCGGTCAGTGATCCCTTCTCCGGAAGCGGTCTTCTTCCAGGATGAATCGAACCGAGATGCGGTGCGAGTCGGGCAGCCGGTCGACCGCATTGAACCTCGCAAACGAATAGTCGAGGTGCAGCTTGGGAAGCATGATACCGGCCCCGATCGTGAATTGACCGAGATCGTTCATCCCCGATCTCAGGGCGATCAGATTTTTAACGTTGTATTCGAAACCGCCGTGGAAATCGAAGCTCACCGGGCCGAGGCTCGCATTTGCCGAGGAGCTTCTGTTCTCGAAACGGACGTCGATATCGAACGCCGGAAAGAGACTGCCGCCGAACAATTCGATCCGGTACGCGGTCCCGAGCTTCAGGGTCGGCGAGATGAGCTCGTTCCTGCCGGTGTCCCAGGCGAGGAGCGTCGTCGTCACGTCCTGGAAGTTGGCGCCGAGGAAGAGCTCGCGCCATGGATTAAACAAGACGCCGACGTCAAACCCGATCCCATTGGCGTGATGCTCGCCGAGGTCCCGCCGGATCAGCTTGACGTTGAATCCGTAGGAGAGCCGCTCCGATCGTTTAAACGAATAGGTGAAGTAGAAGGCCCAGTCAGCCGCATTGAAGTACGTCAGCCTGTCGTAATCGATACGCGCGGCATCGTCGAGTATGCCGCCGCCGTTCGGATCGATGAGCGCGTTTCTGGTATCGTGGATTCCGTCGACGCCGAGCCTGATGACGCTCAGCGCGACGCTTGAGGAGCTGCCGTACGGAAGCGCGACTGCTCCGTAATCATGATTGATGAGACTGCCGAAGCGTTCGTCGTGCATGAGCACGACTTCGGGATACATGATGCGGGAGAGGCCCGCGGGATTCCAGTAACCCGCCGTGACGTCGTTCGCCATCGCGACGTACGCACCCCCCATGCCAAGCGCCCTGCCGCCGACACCGAGCGAGATGAATTCCCCGGCGTATTTTCCCACTCCGAAACTGCCTGCCGCGGCATGTAAAACCGGCAGGAAACATACTATGGGTAGTAAGAACCGTCTCATATACATTCTCCTTGAGAAACTCCGCGCTTCGATCTCATTGATCGATGATCCGTCTTCCGCAGAAAAAATAACCTCTAAATGTATTAAAAAAATCCGAAAAACTCCAACAATCAGAGCATTCCGTGCCGTTTTCGCATAAACCATTCGAGGGAGAACGCGAATACCACCACTGCAAGCGCGAAGGGGAGGTTCCAGACCTGGTACTCCCTCGTATGGACCGTCACCCGCGTTTCGCCCGACAGGACCCGCTCAATCATCTCCTCCGTCGGGTCGAGCCGGTCGCCCGCAATGTACATTCCGCCCGTTATTGCGGCGATTTCCCGCAGGAGCGCGGAATTCAGTTTCGTATCCCGGTACTCGATATTCAGTTCACCAACCGTAAATCTTCCGTCGTCGTCGCCGACGGAGGTTCCCGCCAGATATGCAGATCCCGAATACGCATATTCCCCTTCCGGGAGCGGATGCAGCGTACCCTCGTATCTCCCGCTGCCCGCGGGAGTCAGGATGCTTTCGTATTCTCCGGCATCCGAACGAACACGCACCCTGACGTCGGCGTTCGACAGCGGCCGGTACAGTTCATCGTAAACCTGCGCCAGGAAGTCGATCTGCTCGCCGGTCGAGAAATTTTCGCGCGAGGTTGTGATCCGAACGCGCTCGTCGTCTTCCTCGGCGGTCAGCCATTCGGCCAGATTCGTAATGAGGGCATCGTACAATTTTTCACCGTCGACGCTTCCACGTCCGAGCATGCGCCATCTCCAGATGCCGTAGCCGAGGATCGCCGCCGACCTTCTTCCGCCGACCGAACGCACCACGAGCAGCGGATCGCCGGTGACGACCTGCTGTGTCCGGTGCACCAGTATCGTCTCGGATCCCGGCAATACGGTATACCTGTTCATTGTCCGGTAGATGGGGGGGAGCGAGTTCCAGTTCATATCCGTCTGTTCGCGCTCTACCAGGAGCAGCGAGTGTCGTTCCTGTCCTGCGGCTACCTGCGCAAAGGTGGCAGCTTCC
>CAZBUK010000047.1:18419-28275 GCA_964495085.1 uncultured Ignavibacteriales bacterium | reverse complement strand
TCGAGAACCGCCTCCTCGAGCACGCGATATCCGTTTATGAGAAAGGGAGAGAACGAATCGGCCAGACGTACCTTTTCGCAAACGATCTCGCCTATCTTCATTCGGCAACAATGAACTACCGCGGCGCGACGGCGGAATATCTGCTCCTGCTCGATCATATGCCGCAGCAGCTGAGTTTTATTCAATCGCGCATGTCGATGTACGTACTCAGGAACGAAGGACTCGAGCAGGCGATCGACGTTACCCGCCGGAAAGCCGCAGCCCAGAGAGATAAAATCCAGTTCCAGCGGCTGCTCGCATGGTTGTACCGCGAAGCGGGAGACTTTTCGAATGCCCTCGGAATCTACCGCGAAATAGACAGATCGCAGAACGCGCACGGATCGGAGCTGTTCTCCTTTGCGCAGACGGCGTTCCGGGAACGAGAGTACGCCGCATCGCTTCAGGCATACGACGATATCGTCGGTATGTATCCGGATTTCGACCGGATCGGTTATGTCATGTTCGGCCGCGCCCGATGTCTTGAGGAACTGACCTCGCAATCCGATTCCATAGGCATGGTCGCGTCGCCGGTTCCGCCTCCGCTCGGAGGTTCGCGTATATCGGAGATGAGATCGGCATTCGATGCGGTATTAAACGCATACGCCGCGGTTGTCCGGGAGTATCCGGGCTCTCCGGCCGCAGGTCAGGCGATGCACCGGATCGGGCTGATCAGATATTACTGGTACTTCGATCTCGACGGCGCGATAGAAATGCTCCGCGAGGTGGCGCGTCTGTATTCGCGGGGCGATATCTATATGAATTCCGTTGCCGCCGTTGCCGATATCCAGATTGTGAAAGGTTTGTTCGTAGAGGGGAGGGAAGAGTACGGGATATTGCTGCGCTCGCCGCACGTCACGGAGGAGTACCAGGACCTCGCCCGGTTCAGGCTGGCTGAGATCGAGTTCTTCGAAGGTAATTTCGATGCCGCCCTCGATTCGCTTCGATTCCTCGTTCATAAATCGCAGTCGAGTCATGCAAACGATGCGATCCAGCTCCAGTCGTTCATCCTGGAAAACCGCGAACCGCTTCTTCGCGGAGTCAGATCTGACGACGCGCTGCAGCGATATGCGCAGGCGATGCACCAGCGCAGACAGCAACGGTATCCCGACGCGATCGCCTCGCTCGAAGCCGTCGCAGCGGAATACCCGGACGCTCTGCTCGTCGACGACGCCCTCATCGCTATCGGCGATCTTCATTTTGCAATGAGGAGATACGCCGACGCAATTGCTGCATACGAAAGAGTGAACGAACTCGGGGATAAATCGATACTGCGTGACCGGGCGCTCATGCGTACGGCGGAAGCGTATCAACACGGTTTCGACGACCGTGAACGGGCGATCGATGTGTACGAATCGCTGTTGGCCGAACATCCCCGCTCGCTCTACGTCACCGAAGCGCGAAAGCGCATTCGGCTCCTGCGGGGCGAACAGATCTGACGGGCAGGAGCGGACGGCGCTCTGTGAGCCGGTTGTTAAGCGCGGTCCAATATGAAAATTCCGGCATTCCCGTCTGCGGACGTTTGACGATTATTGCTTGCTGTTTTTTAAAATCCTGAATGACATGAAATTTTTTATCGCCTGCATCGCCTATCTTCTCATCATCACCTCCGCAAAGACGCAGGAGATGATGTTGATTCCCATGGATCTGCGCCAGACCGATCATCTGAAAGCGTACGGAATCGCGTATCTCGCCATCGAACGGCAGATCGAGGTGGACTGGCTGCTCAACTACCGCGGCGGCTCATTCATCATGCAGTACTATGAGGTGATCGCCCGTGAAGCGCGGATACGAAATGTTGCATTCGAGAGAATTTCCGGGACGCAGGCAGTCCAGATCTACGCCGAGGTACAACGCGACGACGCGAACACGGATGTCGTGCGCTGTGAGACCGCGCCGAAGATCGCCGTGTATGTTCCGCCGGGTTTCCATCCCTGGGACGATGCCGTGACGCTGGCGCTCGAATATGCTGAGATTCCATACGACAAGATATTCAACAGGGAAGTGCTGAACGGGGACATTTATTCCTACGACTGGCTTCATCTGCACCATGAGGATTTTACGGGACAGTACGGAAAATTTTATTCAAGCTACTCCAACGCCCCGTGGTATATAGAAAAGGTCCGGACATACGAACGGCTTGCGGCGGAACTCGGTTATGAGAAAGTCTCTGAGATGAAACTCGCGGTCGCGACTGCAATCCGGGATTACATATCCAACGGCGGTTTCATCTTCGCAATGTGCTCGGCGACCGATACGTTCGACATAACACTCGCGGCGAATAACGTCGACATCGTCGACGTTATGTATAACGGCACACCGCCCGATCCGGATTTCAACAGAAAACTTGATTTTTCCCAAACGCTCGCGTTCGAGAACTTCACGATAGAAGAAAATCCGCTCCGTTATGAATTCAGCAATATCGATATACCTCCGACGGATATGGGACCGAGCGTCCCGCGAGAGGCGGATTATTTTACCCTGTTCGAATTCTCGGCGAAGCACGATCCCGTTCCGACCATGCTGACGCAGAACCACGTGAATGTGGTTGCCGGATTTATGGGACAGACGACGAATTTCGACGAGCGGTTCATCAAACCGCACATTACCCGGCTCGCGAAGCGTGAGGGAAGCGCTGAAGTAAAGTACCTGCATGGTCAATACGGCCGCGGGACGTTTACATTCTATGGAGGCCATGATCCGGAAGATTATCAGCATGCGGTCGGCGATCCGCCCACCGACCTGTCGTTGTATCCGAACTCGCCCGGCTACAGACTCATATTGAACAATGTGCTTTTCCCTTCCGCGCGTCCCAAGCCCCAGAAAACCATGTTGTACCCCGGCGGGCAGTCCGATATCGGTATGAACTGATCGCGATGCCCGTCTCATAAAACCACCGCCGCGTGATAACCGTTAAGGATCGGCTGTGAAGAATTTAATACATGCATCAAATCTAACTTATCCACGGTTACAGGGAGATTAAAAAACGATCGGAGAAATATGTCCTGGGTCATCAGAACTCATTTAACATTCGGCATCGGTATCGCGATATTCTATATTTACTTCTATTTTAAATTCAGGAATTCGCTGCATCGGCTCTTCGGCAAAGAACGTATTCGGCCGTACAGATGGTGGCTAGTAGCTCTCGTCCTTGCGCTCAACGTATTTCCGCTGCTTGTTCTCGCAGCGTGGTACTACAATCCATCCCTCACAAGCAATGCCTTGGCAGGGTATGTCAGATGGTTCGATGCGCTGGTCATCGTGCCGTATTGGCTGGGATTTGCGTTCTCGGGCCAGATGTTTCTCCTGCTGCTCCTGACCGATATCGCCCGGTTCGGCTCATACCCGGTCTATCGGAAGCGTAAACAAACCTGGCTCAGGTACCAGTCGGTATTCATTGTGGCTGCGACATTTTTCATGCTTCTGTATGTTCCGCTGACGACATATCTGGATACGAACACGGTACGGACCAAGGTGACGGAGTTTTCAATACCCGGGCTGCCCGAGAAATTCGACGGGTTCCGGATCGTTCATATATCCGATTTACAGGCCGACCCGCGGACGCAAACGCCGAAATTGCACCGATATATCGAAGCCGTGAACCGTCTCGAACCTGATCTGGTCGTTCATACGGGAGATCTTGTTACGTCGGGAACACGCTTCATCGAGATGTCGGCGGCGGCGCTCGGAGATGTCCGTGCAAAATACGGAGTCTTCGCATGCGTCGGTGATCATGACTACTGGTCAGGATCGGATTCGATCCGCTCCGCACTGGCGGATAATGCGGTCGTGTACCGCGACGACGAAGCGGAAATCCTCAGCACGTCCGAAGAAACGATAGGCATCGCGCTCGTGACGGAGATATACCGGCAGCAGGTAGGCGACGAAGTGCTGGATTCTCTTACTTCGGTGGTTGCAGGGACGGACCTCCGCATCATGGCGGCTCACCAGCCGACCGAGCGGCTTGTCGCGTACGCGCGGGAGAACGGTTATCACCTGCTGCTCGGGGGGCATACGCATGGCGGCCAGGTGGTTTTCGGCATTCCACCAATTCTGCTGCAGGGTTCAAGAACGGAGACGAGATATGTCACCGGGTTCTTCGACTATGGCTCAATGCTCGTGAGTGTGAACAACGGACTCGGATTGACGCTTGCACCGATCCGTTTTCAGGCTCCGGCGAAAGTCTCCCTGATCGTTCTCAGAAAAAGATGACGATCATATCCTGTCTAAGCGGGCCGGTCTGGATGCGGTCGCGGGAGTATGGACTGATTCCACTCCCGTTGAAATATATACGAGGAGATGGCGGTGCAATTTGAGCAGTCGGAACTTTAAGCATCGATTCCGATCGGTGCGGGATTTATTGCTCTTTCAGTATGTATAACATCCTTTCGAGTTTCCCGTCAATGGTATCCCTTGCCTTGATGCCAAAAATTTCGCAGATGAGCGGGTAAACATCAATGCTCCGGAGAGTACCCGTCCGGTAACCCGCTCTGAACGCCGGACCCATCGCGTAGAAAATTCCGTGCATATCGAGATGTTTATTGTCGTACCCGTGATTGCCGCCTGCCGAATATCGCAATGCAGCTGGATCGCCCGTATCCGGGATCAGCGACCAGCCCATCTCCGCAATAACGATAATGGGGAGTATGAACGCGTGTGAAGAGTAATGAAAATACTCCGGCATACGGTTCTTTTTATATACCCTGTAGTTCTTTTTATGCTCGCGCAGGCGTTCGTAAATATCGTCCGTCTCATCCGGATCTTCAGGCAGGATCATGGTAACCGGTCCGATTCCCTCGTAAACCACATTGAAACCCTCCAGGATTTTCCCCAGATCGATCGCTCGTTCGGGCGTCGTCGCGGTCATCCCATGATCCGAGACGAGGATAATGTTTATTTTATCGGTGAATCCGATGTCGTCGAGTCTCGCGATGAGTACACCGAACAGACTGTCGAGGAGTGCGATCGCACGGTTCGTTTCTTCTCCGTCGGGTCCGAACCGGTGCCCCTGCGAATCGACCTCGTGAAAGTAGAGGGTGATAAATTGCGGGCGCCGTTCTTCGGGGAGCCCCAGCCATTCGATCACCCCCTCTATCCGGTCGATGTACGGGCGGTTGTGATCATACTGATGAAAATAATCCGGCCTGCGGTAATCGACGTCCAACTCGGATCCGGGCCAGAAATAGCTCGCGGTGACAATGCCATACCTGCGCAGGATCTCCCATATAGCTTCACCCTGGTAGTAGCGGGAGTCGTTCACCATTTCCCTGTTCCCCATCGTGAAGCGGGAGCCGGTATTGAGGTCGATGAAGCTGTTCGATATCATGCCATGGTTCTGCGGATGCATACCGGTAACGATGGAGTAATGGGAGGGAAAAGTTTTCGGAGGGAAAACCGGCTCAAGCGAAACAGCCGATACTCCGGCCCCGATCAACTTTTCGATGTTCGGACTCAAACCGCGGTCGATATAATCCCATCGGAAACCATCGAAGGAGATAAGCAGAACGTATGGTTTCTCTCCGGCAGCCGACGAGAATACGAAGAGAAGGGATAGAATGAGTTGTAAGAAAGGAAGGCGTTTCATAATGCTGGACTCCTGTGAATCTCAAGGTGTCCATCAGTATAGAAAAATAAATCGGTTTATCAAAAGAGAGGTGCGTTTTACCGGCGGACGGCGGATGAGGGAAAATCCGGTTGAACGGCAGGCAGCCGTTCAACCGGATTCCATGGGCATTATGAAGCGACTACCTGAGATCGCTTCCCTCCGGGGATCAGTTTTCCGAGGACCAATCCGACAAGAAACCATCCGAGGGCCATATCGATCAGGGAGACGAACGTATATCCGGTAGAGAAGGACCACCAGTTCCAGTACTGGAGGTGAATCGCGAACGAAGCGGCGACTGCAAACATTGTCGTGAAAATAACTTTTCCGAAGTAGGTCAGGTTTTGCGTTTTCGAGAGGAGCCATGCGACAAATCCGACGCTGATAACGCCGAGGATGAATCCGCGCACCATGAACGGCGCGATCGATTCGGTGCCGGTGAGCCGCACTGATGCGAACATGTGAGGACCTCTGATCATTCTGTCCATCGCTTTTGCCTCGGCTTCTTTTTTCTCCTCTTCTGTCGCGTTCGGACCCGGTTTCGGCATTCCGGGAAGAATATACATCCCGGACGAGCGTGCATGGGCGCGGATCGTCTCCGCCATTATGTCTTCATCTGCAAAACTATGCAGATTCGAGTCATGCCACGAGAGGGCCATCCATGAAATACCCGACCAGATGAAGAGAACCACTCCCCCTACAAGTCCCGCCACGACGAGCTGCTTTATCATAAAGTAACCTCCGAGATTGGTGTGAGGAAAACGCGAGAGTGAGTTGTGATATGTTCGACGATATCCGGTTATTCGAAGAGGGAAGTGAGCATCTCATGAGAGATCTCGAATCCGATCATCGTCCGTTTCTCCGCAATACGAGCAGGGTTAAATCGTCCGCAGGGACTGTATGATCCCGGAAAGAATCAAGGACTTCGAGCAATTCGTTGAGTATCTGCTGTGAGTGCCTCCCGTCGCAGCTGCGGAGGTATTCGAGTAAGCGGTGAGATCCGTATTCCTCGAGCGATTGGTTTCTCGTCTCCGATACTCCGTCCGTGTAGAGGAACAATAGTTCATTCGTATGCAAGGTACGCCGGTCGAGTTCGTATTCGCTGTCGGTGAAGATACCGAAAGGAATGCCCGTCGGATTGATCTCCTCGGCGGAGCGGTCCCGGATGAGAACGGGAGGACAATGGCCTGCATTGCATATCGTTACGCCGCCGCCGGCTTCAGTTTTTCCGAACACGAGCGTTGCATAATGAGAAGCGAGCGTACTTTCGGAGAATACTCTGTTGGCGCGTGCGATGAGCTGATCGAAAGGCAGGTGCAGAGAGATCATCGACCGGAAAAGCGCATGGAGATGCGACATCAGCAGGGAGGCGGCGATACCTTTTCCTGATACATCGCCGAAGATAAAATACAGCTCGCCCTCGGTGCCGGTCAGAAATATGTCGCAGTAATCGCCGCTGACCGGACCGGCAGGCTGGTAGTGGAGCCGGAGATCCCAGATCCCCGAGACAATATGTTTTTGCGGAAGTAATTGCGACTGGATCTTCGAGGCGAGCTCGAGATCATGTTCGAGTGCCGCGCGTTGATCCCGCGTAAGATGGTCGAGGCAGAGCCGGGCAAGCGGATTCGAAATGAGGCGTTCGGCTTCGATGGGATCGTTGCAAGTTTCGCATAACCCGTAGGTGCCGTTGTTCAGCCGGACGAGCGCTTCGTCTATTTCGCTCAACAGGTGGGAGATATGTTTTGCTTCCCGGAATTCCTGAAGCGCGTGCTGCAGTCGTTGCTTCCGGAACAGCAGTTGTTCTTTGAGAAAAGATTCCCGTACGACGTTCATTGGAGCACCCCTCGGATAGAGCCGCGACTTGCTGGTAAACGAAAATCTTTAATAACGTATATACGGAAACGCTGCAGAAATGTTTCGTTCCGGGTAATCCAGGCATGCAATCAAAATCTGAATTCGATGTCCCGATCAGGCAGTATTCTTCTTTACAAATCCGTTCAGCAAAGATGAAATGATACTGAACACGAGAGCCCCGATGAATGCAGCCCAGAATCCGCTGACGCCGAATCCTTCAATGAATGAAGCAGCCAGCCAGAAGAGAAGCGCATTCAGAATAAAGGTGAAGAGACCGAGTGTCAATATGTTAATGGGAAGCGTAATGAGCAGGAGGAACGGCCTGATAAAGGTATTGAGCAGTCCGATGACCAATGCGGTAATAAGCGCTATGTAAAAATTTGAGACTTCGATTCCGGGAATAAGGTATGCGACCATCATAAGAACCAGTGCATTGAGTATCCAGCGAACGAGAAGCGACATGTTTTCCCTCAATAGTGCTCGTTAGATTGATTTTCGAATCATCATAGTAACACTCTATTATAAGAAAAGCAATCCGCTTTCTTGGGGAATTTATCCCGATTCGATATGAATTATGGATGATGGGTATATCGAAGAAAAGTGGATAAAAGTGGCGCTATATGAATATCGCTCGAAAAGCTCTTTTTGTTAGAATCCTCGAAAATGAAAAAATAATCACAATTCCTATTGACTTTCTTAAATTTAGTGGTAAATTTACAGTCCATAGTGGGTGATAGTGGGGAATAGTGGATAATCTGTTGGGAAGTCGAATAACTCCAATCGCTTGCGATGCACAGATCGTCCATATGGGGAATGTGTGCTCATTTATTCAGGCAGGTTAAAAATGTCCGCCTTTAAAGGAAGTTATCATCATTCGATCGATAATAAAGGGAGAATTAATCTCCCGGCTAAACTTCGAAAATACGTATCTCCCGAAGCGAACGATACATTCGTCGTCACCCGCGGATTTGAGCAATGTATTGTCGTCTACCCCCAGGACGAATGGAATCTGTACGAAAAAACCATTCGCGATCTACCTACGTCGGATCCCGGAAGCAGATTCGTAACAAGGTTGTTATTGCAATATGCGCAGGAAAGTACGCTGGACGGCCAGGCTCGCTTGACGGTGCCGCAGCAACTTCTGACTTTTTCCGAAATTCAAAGCGAGGCGCTGATACTCGGGGTCCTTGAACGGATCGAGATCTGGAACCCCGCGATCTATGAAAAATATGTCCGTGAGCAGCAGGAAGGTTATGCCCAGGTAGCCGAGAAAGTATTCCAGAACCACGCGCTTCGAAAGTGACGCATGGAATCGGTGTATCATACGCCGGTCATGGTGGAAGAAGCGCTGGCGTATTTAATGACCTCCCCGGACGGCGTCTATCTCGACGCAACGCTCGGCGGAGGAGGGCACGCGGAAGCGATTGTCCGGCGCTTATCACCTGGCGGAAAATTGATCGCGATTGACCGCGATCCCGACGCGCTGCAATCGGCGCGGACACGGTTGCAACCCTGGGAGCACCTGATCCTCTTTGTCCATGATGTCTTCAGCTCGATACGGGAGCATCTCGACGCTCACCGGCTGCCCGGATTGCATGGAGCGTTGTTCGATCTGGGGGTGTCATCATATCAGCTTGATACTCCCGGGCGAGGTTTTTCGTTTCAGCAGAACGCCCCGCTCGATATGCGGATGGGCGCGGGACAGAAGACGGCGGCGGGTGTTCTGAACTCTTACGGCGAGAAGGAACTGGCCGACGTTTTTTACCGCTTCGGGGAGGAGAAAAAATCCAGGCGCATTGCACGGAAGGTAGCGGAAGCCAGAGCGCTCCGCCCGCTCTCGACGAGCATCGAACTCGCCGAAATCGTCAAATCGGCGGTGGGCGAACGTATGTTCGTTAAGTCCCTCGCCCGAATATTTCAGGCGCTCCGGATCGAAGTCAATGAAGAACTCGAAGAGCTCAGACGCGCGCTGGAACTGATGCCGGAGTTACTTTTACCGGGAGGCAGGATAGTGGTTATATCCTATCATTCACTTGAGGACAGAATCGTAAAAAATTTTTTGAAAGATGAGGCCGCGACGCATGTACCGACCTCCGATCCCTTCGCCCGGTCGGACCGGGTGCGGAATCCGCGGTTCAGGATTCTGACTAAAAAACCCATTGTCGCATCCGGACGAGAACAGACCGAAAATCCCAGATCGCGCAGTGCAAAGCTGCGTGCCGCTGAGCGAATACAGAACGGGTAGACGAAGCATATGCCACAGGTTTACGATACCGACTCGGCTGTGAACGAATATCTCCGGCGTGCGGGTACTGAAATTCCCGATGTGAGCGCGGAGCGTGTGCAGGGGAGCGTCCCCGGATA
>CAZBUK010000047.1:0-18409 GCA_964495085.1 uncultured Ignavibacteriales bacterium | reverse complement strand
ATATGTGTTCCGGAATTACGGATCGAAGCGGCGGAAGAAGAAATTCTCGACATTCAGCGTCATCCTCATGCTATTCGTTTTTGCGGTCGCAAGCGTGCTGTACATCGGCAATATCATTGCCGTAAATTCACTCATGAAAGAGATCAACCTGCTCGAACGCGAGTATGAATCTGTCCGCAACCGGAACGAGATTCTACGTGCCGAATTCAACAACCGGACGGGACTCGAAGATATCGGTACGCGTGCGATCGAGCGGTTGGGTATGCGAAATCCCTCTGAACCTCCCCGCTGGATCGCCGTCGACAAAGCCGAGGTCGAGCGGCTCGCACGCGAAATGACAAAGCAGAGCAGGTAATGAGGCTACGGAAAAAAAATATCGCACCCGTTCAATCAGGATTCCCCGACCGGAAACCCGCTCATCGCCGGGGACGGGTGCGGTTCGCGATAGTGAAACTGCTCTTCTCGGCGGTATTCATGGTCATACTGGCGCGGCTCTTCCAGATTCAGGTTCTCGATTCGGCGGACTATCGCGAGATCGCCCGGAAGCAATACGAGGCTCAGACAGAGCTTCCGGCGTCGCGCGGACTCGTCTACGACCGGAACGGAGGTATCCTGATCTCTAATACCCAGTTCGTCTCGTTCGCAGCAGACCCTCTGATCCTCGGCAAGCAAACCCACGAAGTGGCGAGACTCTTCTCTGCGGCCTTCGGAAAACCGGCTTCCTACTATCATCAACGTATGCGCACGGGAAGGAGATTTGTCTGGCTCGAACGCAGAGTCTCTCCCGACTACATGCAGCGCATCGATACCGGTAAATACCGCGGCCTCATCGTGATGAACGAACCGAAACGGCTCTATCATTACGGATCCCTGGCGGACGACCTGCTGGGAAATACGAACATCGATAACGCCGGCATTGCGGGGATCGAACTCCAGTTCAACGACAGATTGAAGGGGAGGAACGGATACGTCGTACTTCAGCGCGACGGCCTGATGAGGACGTTTCCATCAGTCGACTACCCCCGCGTGGAGCCGTTGAACGGTAACAATCTTGTACTGACCCTCGATCTTCGCCTGCAATCGATAGCAGAAGAAGAGCTCCGCAGAGGTATAGAACGGAACAACGCCGAGTCCGGACTGGTCGTCATTATGGATCCGAAGACCGGTGCCGTGCTCGCGATGGCGAACCGTTCGGACGACGACCGCAACCGGGTCATCACGGATATGTTCGAGCCGGGTTCCGTCTTCAAGATCGTGACGGCCGCCGCGGCGCTTGAATATAATCTGAGGAGAGGCAGCGATTCGTTTTTCGCCGAGCAGGGAGAGTACCGGGTGCAGCTGCCCGGCAGAAGAGTGCGGACGATCCGGGATTCGGAAAAATATGAGTGGCTCACCTTCCGGGATGCAATGAAGTATTCTTCAAATATCGTTATGGCGAAGATCTCCGACGAGATCGGCGGAGAACGTTTTTACAAGATGGCGCGGGATTTCGGGTTCGGCATTCCGACAGGCATCGAATTGCCCGGCGAGGTCCGGGGCGATCTGAAAAAGCCCGTCCATTGGTCGGGCACGACGCTCAATACGATGGCGTACGGGTATGAGGTCGGCGCGACCCCGCTGCAGATCGCCGCGGCATACGGCGCCGTCGCCAACGGCGGCAGGCTGATGAAGCCGTACATCGTGCAGCAGGAACTCGATAATCTGGGCAGGGTGGTCCGCGAGGCAAGAGCGCAGGAGATCAGGCGTATCGTCGGAGCCGCGACTGCGGACACTCTGGTTTCATTCTTCGAGGATGTCGTGACCGGCGGAACGGGACGGAATGCAGGGTTAGCGAATGTGCGCATCGCGGGCAAAACGGGTACGGCGCGCAAGCATGTCGACGGCAAATACGCATCCGGCGACTACACCGCTTCCTTCGTCGGTTTCTTCCCGGTAGAAGATCCCGGCATGGTGATACTCGTCATGATGGACAATCCCCGGACGGGCGGATACTACGCGAGCGGAACCAGCGCACCTATCTTCAAGCAGATAGCCGAGCGAATTATTTCCACCGGTCTGCTCAGGATACCGCCGCCGCGGGGAGTCCCGGCTGACGATATCAACATCCGCCAGAACGCAGGACGCATTCAAACCGTCGGGTATGCGGCGGCAAACGACGGTGCTCGCATTCCCGACGTGAGGAACATTCCCGCGGATGCAGCGCGGATCATTCTCGAGCGGAGCGGTTACGGCGTGGAGCTACACGACAAGGGTATCGTCGGCGACGTACAGCCCGCGGTCGGATCCTATGCACCGAAGGGGACAACCGTGATCATACGTACAATCCGAATTGATGAAGAGGAACCGACGGTCGTAGTCCCCGACTACCGGAAATTGACCGTCAGGGGGGCATTGAACCGTGCTGTCGCAGAGGGTCTTTCCGTCGAGGTAACCGGAACCGGCATCGTTGCCGATCAGCATCCGCGTGCCGGGCAGCGGGTATCGCGGGGATCGGTGGTCAGGTTAAGCTGCACGCCGCTGAACAGCGGTATACGGATGGCGAGTCAATGAAATTATCCCGAATTCTCGATGGCGTTCAGGTCACGAAATTATTCCAGACCGTCTACGGGAAAATGGTTCAGACGCACGATGTTGTCGTCCGGAACATCCGGTACGATTCCCGTTTTTCCGGCCGCGACGATCTGTTCGTAGCGATTCGGGGAACCGTTTCGGACGGCCATCGCTACCTGCACGAGGCAATCCGGAACGGAGCGAATGCGATCGTCGTCGAGGATGAAGCGACGGTTCCCGATCCCCTATGCATGCATGAGGGTGTCATTAAGATAGTGGTTCCGGATAGCCGCGCCGCCCTCTCGTCAATTGCGGCAAATTTCTACGGCCGTCCTTCGGGGGAGCTCAGTGTGATCGGTATTACCGGAACGAACGGAAAAACGACGACAACTCATTTGCTTGCATCGATCGTAGAGGCGGGAGGAGGAAAACCCGGTTTGATCGGTACGATAGAATATAAAATCGGTGAAGAGATTATACCCGCAACGCACACGACGCCGGAGTCGCTCGACGTGCAGCAGCTCCTGCGGAAGATGGTTGCCGCCGGCTGTACGCATGCAGTCATGGAGGTATCCTCGCATGCGCTCATCCAACGGCGTGTCGACGACGTCCGGTTTGCGGCGGGAGTATTCACGAATCTGACGCAGGATCATCTCGACTACCATTCCGATATGAATGATTATTTTCGTGCGAAGCAGCGGCTCTTTACGATGCTCGACGAGGATGCGTACGCCGTCACTAACGCCGATTCCGAGTACGGTCTGTCGATGGTCGACGGAATCCGCGGCCGGATCGTCACCTACGGTTCGGGAAGCGGCGCCGACTTCAGAAGCGAACATGCCGAAGTATCGCTGCGGGGAACGAAGTTTTCCGTGACGGACGGCGAAACGTCCGTCGAAATGGAGACGCATCTGATCGGCTCCTTCAACGTCTCCAACATGCTTGCGGCCTTTGCCTGCGCACGGTCGCTTGCATTCGACCGGCAGATAATCAAACAGGGACTCGAATCCGTTCGCGGTGTCCGCGGCAGATTCGAATCGATAACCTCCCCTGACGGCTGGATCGCGATCGTGGATTATTCGCATACACCGGATGCTCTCGAGCATGTTCTCAGAGCGATCCATGACATCAAACCTGACGGGGGAGAGATCATCACCGTATTCGGATGCGGCGGCGACCGCGACAGGACCAAGCGACCGCTGATGGGGAGGGTGGCCGAGACATTCAGCGACCGCGTCGTCGTCACATCCGATAATCCGAGGACGGAGGATCCGGAGCAAATTCTCGACGATATCTATGCCGGTCTTTCCGGCAAACACAGAATTCTCAGGATAGTCGACAGGAAGAAAGCCATACTGACGGCATTGTCCGCTGCAAAAAGCGGAGACGTTGTCCTGATTGCCGGGAAGGGACATGAGACGTATCAGATCATAGGCACTCAACGGCTTCATTTCAGCGACCGCGAAGTCGTCGAGGAATTTACCGGGAAAAACTTCTCCCGGAACTTCGATCGAATATAACGGCGAGTACGAATGCCTCTGACGTATAGAGAACTGCTGCAGATGGAGCCAGTGAAAATCGTGAACCGATCCGGCGTGCAGGAACGGTCGTTCCCGACCGTATCGATCGATTCAAGAACGATCGCCAAAGGAGCGGTTTTCTTTGCGATTCGGGGTGAAACTCAAGACGGCCACTCGTTCATCCAGGAAGCGGCGCCGGCCGCAGGAGCGGTCGTTGTCGAAGAGTCCTGGTGGGAGCGTGAAGGCCGCGATCGGATATACCCCGATGAACTGCCGGTTTTTGTGGTCGGCAATACGGTCGATGCCCTCGGACGCCTCGGCCGGGCACACCGGAAACGATATGTTATTCCCGTGATCGCGTTGACCGGAAGCAGCGGCAAGACGACGACGAAAGACATGATCGTTCGCGTTCTCGAACGAAGGCACCGGGTGCATCACACGAAGGGAAATCTGAACAACCATCTCGGTCTCCCGATCACGCTCTGCGGATTATCGGAGTCCGATGAGATATCAGTTGTGGAGATCGGAATGAATCATCCCGGGGAGATAGACCTCCTCTGTTCGATCTGCGAACCGACGCATGGGTTGATCACAAATATAGGAAAAGGGCATCTCGGCTTCTTCGGGTCGGTCGATGAGATTGCGGAGGAGAAAGGCCGTCTCTTCGCATGGATCGGCGCCAATGGATCGCGGATTGCATTCGTGAACGCAGACGACGAGCGCGTGAGCGGACAGGCGCGCGGCCTTCCCGCGCAGAAGCGATACGGATTTACCGGCCAGCAGGTATCGGTTCGCGGACGGCGCCTGCCTCCCGACGGAAGTGGATGTTACGGTCTCGAGTACGTCTTCGACGGGGTTACCGGTACGCTGCGGCTTCCTGTTCCCGGTAAACACCAGACCGCCAACGCTCTCGCTGCCGCAACCGTCGGCATCGCGTTCGATGTGCCGTATGAAGAGATCAACTCTGCCCTCGAAACATTCCAACCGCCGTCCAAGCGATCGGCGGTGCGCGATATGGCGGGCGTGATCCTGTACGACGATAGTTATAATGCGAATCCGGATTCGATGCGGGCGGCGCTGGAAACGTTCTCGGAGATGGCGGTCGATGGGAGGAAGATCCTGATCCTCGGGGATATGCTCGAACTCGGCCGGTTCAGCGGAGAAGAGCATGGACGTATCGGACTTGCCGTTTCCGATTTCGGCTTCGATTACCTGTTCACCTGCGGGAAGGAAGCCGAAGCCCTTCAGGCCGCAGCCTGTACGCCATTCGGGAAGCACTATGGAGATAAACGGGAACTCGCAGCCGACGTTGCAGGAATTCTCCGGCCGGGCGATGCCGTGCTTGTTAAAGGTTCGAGAGGGATGCGAATGGAAGAGATCATAACCGAAATCGAAAAAAAGATCACAGACTGAGTAAGCCGGATGCTATTCCATTTATTTGATTGGCTGGACGCGCTCTATGACCCTCCGGGATTCGGCATGTTCCAGTTTATCACCTTTCGCGCGTCGCTTGCAGCGATGACGGCTCTGATGGTCAGTTTCTGGTTCGGTCCGAAAATAATCAAAAAACTCCGGGAAAAGCAGATCGGCGAAGAGGCAAAACTCGAAGCACCGGAACGGCATCGTCTCAAGGCCGGGACTCCCACGATGGGCGGACTCATCGTACTCGCTTCGATCCTGATCCCTACGCTGCTCTGGGGCGATCTGACGAACAGGTACGTGATCATGATCATCGTGGTCACGGCATGGCTCGGGTTCGTCGGATTCATGGACGACTATCTGAAAGTGGTGAAGAAACGACCAAAGGGATTGATCGGGAGGTATAAGATCATCGGACAGGTCAGCATCGGCGTCGCCATCGGCTCGATAATCTATTTCTTTCCCGAATGGATCGATCGCGATTTATGGATGCTCCACTCTTCCACCACCGTCCCCTTTTTCAAGAACCTGGAGTTCGATCTCGGGTATCTTTATATACCGGTGGTGGTATTCATTATTACCGCTACGTCGAACGCGGTCAATTTAACGGACGGTCTCGACGGCCTGGCGATCGGATTGGTTGGTATTGTCGGCCTGACGCTGGCCGTCATCGCATACATCTCCGGCCATGCGGAGCTGAGCAGGTATCTGACGATTCCTTTCCTCCGTGGGAACGGCGAGTTGGCAATTTTCCTGGCGGCCTTGGCCGGTGCATCGCTCGGATTTCTATGGTTCAACGCCTACCCGGCCCAGGTATTCATGGGGGATACGGGTTCGCTGGCTCTGGGCGGAGCGCTCGGTGCGATATTCGTGCTCATCAAGAAGGAACTGCTGCTGCCGACGCTCGGCGGAATATTCCTCGCCGAAACCCTTTCGGTCATCATCCAGCGGACGTACTTCAAGTATACGAAGAAGAAATACGGCGAAGGGCGGCGAATCTTTAAAATGGCTCCGCTGCATCATCATTTCGAAATGCTCGGATGGAGCGAACCGAAGATCGTTACGCGGTTCTATATCGTGGCGATCATTCTCATGATACTGAGTCTGGCGACGTTCAAGGTCAGATAGGAAACGCATGGATGAAATCAGGCGCAACGCGGATATAGCATGACTGCTGTCACCTACAAGACAAAATCCGGACGTGATCTTCGCGAGGTCCCGGTCACGGTGGTCGGAGCGGCACGAAGCGGCACCGGAGTTGCCAAGCTGCTCTCGTCAGTCGGGGCGCGCGTCTTCGTGAGCGATGCCGGCGATGCCGAAAAACTGAAGACGTACACGGCGGAACTCGACCGCTTCAATATACCGTATGAAACCGGAAAGCACACGGATCAGATTTTCGATGCGGAGATCTTCGTGATCAGTCCCGGAGTGCCGTCTGATGTGCCGGTCGTCGTCGAAGCCCGGAGACGGAACATTCAGGTCGTGAGCGAACTCGAGGTATCTTCCTGGTTCTGCGCGGTACCGATCATCGCGGTCACCGGCACGAACGGAAAAACGACGACGACGACGCTGCTCGGCAGAATGCTCCATGATGCGGGTAGGCAGCATATCGTGGCGGGCAATATCGGCTATGCTTTCTCGAATTACGCGGCGCAGCTGAACAGCAATAGCGTGGCGGTGGTGGAGGTAAGCAGTTTTCAGCTCGATCATATAGAATCGTTCAGGCCGAAGGTGGCGATCATCCTGAATATCACCCCCGACCATCTCGACCGGTACGAGAGCTCGATGGGGAAGTATATCGAGTCGAAAGCGCGGATCTTTATGAACCAGCAGAGCGACGATGTTCTGATCTACAACGCCGACGACGAGAACCTCGCGGGGATCGTCGGGAACGCGAAGTCGAAAACCGTCCCCTTCAGCGTCGAGCGGGTGCTTGATGAGGGGGCGTATCTCGAAAACGATTCGCTGATCTTAAACCTGGCCGGCGGCAGGATCAATATAATCGACCGGAGTAAGATGGTCCTTCCTGGTCTGCATAATTGCGCAAACGCGCTCGCCGCCATGGTGGCAGCATCGTTCTTCGGCATCGATGCCGGTTCTCTCCGGCGGACGCTTTCCACGTTCCGCGGCGTGGAGCACCGTCTGGAGTTCGTACGGAAGACGGACGGAGTGCTCTTCGTCAACGATTCAAAAGCCACGAACGTCGATTCGACCTGGCATGCGCTCCGAAGTTTTAACGGACCGCTGATCCTCTTGCTGGGAGGGAGGGATAAGGGGAACGATTACTCCCGAATCGACTCGCTCGTGAAGGAAAAGGTAAAAGCGATCATCGCGATCGGCGAATCTGCGGAAAAGGTGGAGGCTCATTTCGCAGGAGCGGTGAGAGTAATCCGCGCCCTCACTATGGAGCAAGCTGTGCAAAGTTCGTTCGAACTCGCCCGAAAAGGGGATACCGTGCTGCTCTCTCCGGCGTGCGCGAGTTTCGATTGGTTCGACAACTATGAACACCGCGGGCAGGTATTCAAACTATTGGTGGAAGGATTGTCGGGTAAGAGATGAAGCAGAAAAGAAATCATATCGATATCGTCATTCTCGTCTCGATACTTTTTCTGATGGTTGTCAGCATCGGCACGGTTTACAGCGCCAGTTCCACGTGGGCGCTTGAACGGACGGGGAATCCGGGAAAGCTGATGACGAATCATGTCATCAGCGTGCTTATCGGTATCGCCGTGCTCTTCACGTGCATGCACATACCATTCAGGATCTACCGAAAGATCAGCATGTTCGGCGTGGTCATCGCCTGTCTCCTGTTGCTCGGCACGCTGATAATCGGCACCGAGATAAAGGGGGCGATCCGGTGGATTCAATTCGGTTCATTCAACTTCCAGCCTTCAGAGGCGGCGAAGTACGCGCTGCTCGTGCATGTGTGCGTCCTGCTCGATAAAAAGAAAAATTACGTCGACGACTGGAAACGGACGCTTCTGCCAATCGGTTTGTGGACGGGCTTCATCGTCGGTCTTATTCTGCTCCAGCCGAATTTCAGCATGGCTGCTATGATCGTGCTCATCGTCGGAACGGTGCTGTTCATCGGACGGGTACCGGTCAGGCATCTGGCCGCGGCGGGGCTGCTCTCGGTTCCGTTTCTCACGGTGTACTTCATATCGGCTGAGTACAGAATGCGAAGGCTCATCAGTTTTATTTCTCCCGGAGAGGCGGAAGCGGGGATTACGTATCAGATGTCGCAGGGGATTGTGGCGTTCGGGAGCGGAGGAATTTTCGGCGTCGGTCCGGGTGCCAGCCGCCAGCGCGATTTCTTTCTCCCGGAATCGTACGGCGACTACATCTTTGCGGTTTTCGGAGAAGAATGGGGCTTTATCGGTACAGCTGCAGTTCTTCTGCTGTTCGGGCTGATATTTATCCGCGGCTTCCGGATAGCGTCGCACATTGAAAATGATTTCGGGAAGTTCCTTGCCGGAGGTATCACGGTTGCGCTTTCGTCGTACGTCCTGATCAATTGCCTCGTCACGACGGGCCTTCTGCCTACGACCGGGTTGCCCATGCCGTTCCTCAGCTACGGCGGCACAGCCATGATTGCGAATGCCGCGGCGATCGGGATTCTATTAAATATTTCCTCATATACGAAATTACGGCCTAAGGCGGAGCATCACCCTGCTCCCGATGTAGTCCTGAACCGGGTGCAATAGTCCGGGAACCTGTATATGAAACCATTGCGTATCATTATTGCGGGAGGCGGCACGGGAGGCCATGTGTTCCCGGCGATAGCGATCGCGGAAGAAATACACAGGATGAAGAGCGATGCGGATATCCTCTTTATTGGAACAAAGAAAAAGATCGAAGCGCGGATTATCCCGCAGCGCGGATATCCGTTCAGGCCGATCTGGATCAGCGGGTGGAGCCGTCGTTTCAATGCCGGGTCGTTCCTGTTTCCTTTGAAAGTAATCGTCGCCATGTATCAATCCTACAGGCTCATGAGAGATATAAGACCCGACGTGGTTGTCGGCACGGGGGGATACGTCTGCGGACCGGTCATCCGCATGGCGGCTCATCTGGGCATACCGACGCTGATACAGGAACAGAACAGCTACCCTGGAGTAACGACCCGCATGCTCGCACGGAGGGCGACGCAGGTGCATATCACCTTCGAGGAGACGAAGGCGCATCTGAAGCGGACGGATAATGTATACGTGACCGGAAATCCCACGCGTGCGGAACTCGAATCCGTACCCCGGGATGTCGCGCTTCGGAAGTTCGGATTTCAGCAGGAGACATTCGTCCTGCTCGCCTTTGGGGGAAGCCTCGGAGCGGCGACAATAAATTCCGCATTGTTAGAGGCGCTGCCGGTGATCGAAGAAAAGAAAATCGGCGTGATCTGGATTACCGGAGACGCGCTGTACGAGCGGGTGAAGGAGCAGGCGGGCAATCGAAAGGAGATGCTGATCGTCCCGTTCCTCGACGATATGGCTTCCGCCTATGCCGCCGCATCGCTCGCACTCTGCAGGGCAGGGGCGACGACGATAGCGGAACTTTCCCGGGTGGGGGTTCCGTCGATCCTTGTTCCGTATCCGTACGCCGCGGCGAATCACCAGGAATTCAACGCACGCACCTTTGCCGATCACGGTGCAGCTCGGATGGTGCTGAATCAGGACCTGATACGCGAGCTGCCCGGAATTTTATCGGAGCTGTCCGGAAATCCTTCCGAACTCGATCGGATGCGCACACAGGCGCGCCTACTCGGGAAACCGGGCGCGGCGCGGGCGATAGCGGAAGCCGTTCTCTTATTAAGCGGAAAACGTCCATGAAGACATTCCGGTATAAACTCGATTTCTACTATCAGATATCGCTGATCTATTTCGTCACGGTGATTCTGTATATCGTCATCAGAGGCGCGGTCATCGACGACAGATTCGAGTATGTTTACCGCGACCCGCTACTCTTTATCATGGTTTTCTTCCTGCTGCTCTCTTTCGGCATGCTTATCCTGAACCGCATCAGGAACCGGAGGGTGGTCGTGGAGGAGCGGATCATCCGGTTTAAAAGCAATCTCCGCGAATGGGATCTGCCGATTGATGATATCGAATGGATGCACATCACCAGAGAACGGAACGTGCAGACGTCCGGCAGGCTGCAGGTCGTGATCATAAAACAGAGGAACCGCCGCCGGCTCATTCGCATCCGGGTAGGAAGATACGAGCGGCCTGAGGAGTTTTTAGGATCCATGCGCGATATCGCGGAGCGCGTCCCAAAGCGCGTGCGAGATAAAAAAGAGATAAGAAATTGAATCGACCCGGCGGGCCAGCGCTGCCGGCCGCGGGTTTCATCTTGCATAAAGAAGCAAAAATTGTTCAGATCAATCAAGAAAATACACTTTGTCGGAATAGGCGGGATTGGCATGAGCGGAATAGCCGAAATACTTCTCGATCAGAAATTCTCCGTCAGCGGATCCGATCGGCAGCTAACCGACATAACCGAACGGCTCTCGCGTCTCGGTGCGGAGATCAGAGAAGGGCATGACGCTGTGCACGTGGGCGACGACGTCGATGTGCTTGTTTACTCGTCGGCGGTTACGCCGGATAATCCGGAAGTGGTGGAAGCAAACCGGCGCAGGATCCCGGTGATCCGCCGTGCGGAGATGCTCGCCGAGGTTATGCGGCTGAAATACGGCATCGGCATTGCCGGAACTCATGGGAAAACCACCACCTCGTCGCTGACCAGTCTGGTACTGCTGGAGGGTGGGCTCGATCCGACGGTGATCGTCGGAGGTAAATTGAGCGGTATCGGCGGGACGAACGCCCGTCTGGGAAAGGGAGATTACATCGTCGTGGAAGCAGATGAGTTCGACCGTTCGTTCCTTTCGATCACTCCAACGATTGCCGTTCTGACCTCGCTCGAAGCGGATCATCTCGATTGTTATAGAGATATCGATGAGATCAAGGATGCGTTTGTGCAGTTCGCGAATAAGGTTCCGTTTTACGGGTTCGTGATTGTCTGTCTCGACGAGCCGGGTTTGCAGAGTATTCTCCCGAGAATCAATAAAAAAGTGCTGACGTACGGACTGACCCCGCAGGCTGACATCTATGCGACCGGTATCACATATAACGAAATACAGACGTCGTTCACCGTTATGAGATCGAATCGGGAGCTTGGCAGAATTACGATGCAGATTCCGGGAACGCATAATGTGAAGAACGCGCTGGCAGCGCTGACCGTCGGGCTTGAGCTCGGTGTGCCGTTCGAAAGCGGAAAGCAGGGACTTGAAAAGTTTTCCGGAATTTCCCGCCGGACGGAAATAAAATTCATGAGCGGCGACCTGCTGGTCGTGGACGATTATGCGCATCATCCGACCGAGGTACGGGTGACGCTGAACGGGATACGGAGAGCATGGCCGAACCGGCGGATCGTCTGCGTCTTCCAACCCCATCTCTATTCGCGTACCCGGGACCTTGCGGAAGAATTCGGCCGCTCGTTCTTCGATGCGGATATGGTTATCGTCACGAGCGTCTATCCCGCCCGCGAACAGCCGATCCCGGGCATCGAGGGAAATATCATCGCCGAAACTGCGTCGAAGTTCGGCCATCGAAACGCGAAATACGTTCACGATAAATCCTCGCTGCCGGCGCTTCTGCAGAGCCTGCAGAAGAAGGGAGATATTATCGTGACCATGGGCGCCGGAGATATCTGGAAGTACAACGAAGCATTCGTCGGGTTGCTGAAACACGGAGGATGAATGAAGTGTCCGGGTCGAACCGGACAGATTCTTGCTTTTCCGAGCGGAGTACATACAGTGGTATCGTTAGAAGAACTGAAAAAAATATTTCGCGGCGAGATTCGCATCAGCGAGCCGCTGGCGCAGCACACGTGGCTGCGGATCGGCGGGCCGGCGGATTACTATCTCGAACCGGTCGACAAGGAGGACGTAATTGCCGCCGTGCATTATTTCCATGAGCAGAATTTCCCGTTCATGATCGTCGGAAGGGGGAGTAATCTTCTTGTCAGCGACGAGGGCTACCGCGGAGCGGTGGTGAATCTGGAACGGGCGCTGAATGGATTGACGAAGAGCAACGGCAATACGGTCGCGGCCGGCGCCGGGGTCAGACTCTCGGCCTTCGTCGATTATTGCATCAAGGATGCATTCGCGGGGACGGAAATGCTGGCCGGAATACCCGGTACCGTCGGCGGTGCGGTGCGGATGAACGCAGGCGCGTACGGAGGTGAGATATCGGATTATCTCATCGATGTGGAGGTCATTCGGAAAGGGAAGATTGTGAGAATTAAAAAAGAGGATGCGGGATTCTCATACCGTACGTCGGGTCTCGTCGACGACGTGATTCTCGAGGCGAGGTTCCGGTTTCCGAAGAAGGATGCGGACGAGCTTGCCCGGATCCGGCGTGAACTCCTCATCAAACGCAATGCCGCGCAGCCGGTCAATCTGCCGAATTCGGGAAGTATATTTAAAAATCCGTCCGGAGATTTTGCCGCGAAGCTGATCGAAGCATGCGGGTTGAAGGGGCGCGCTGGGGGAGGTGCGCAGATCTCCGAGCTCCATGCGAATTTCATAGTCAACGTCCGGCAGGCGTCCGCGCAGGACGTTCTCGGGTTGATGCTCCTCATGCGCGATTCGGTCTATACGAAATTCGGCATCGCACTCGAGAACGAGGTCCTCCTCATAGGTTTCGGCAGCCAGGATATGCTCCGGCTGACCGGGACTCCGGGCGGGAGGGAGTGATACCCATGCGCCGCTGGATACTGACCGTACTTCTCATCGCTCTCGCGGCGGTTCTCTGGACAGGCGCCAGGTCGTGGTCGTCAAGGATGAAACTGTCCACCGTATCCGTACACGGTGCAAGGATCCTGACCCAGGAAGAGATCCGGAAACTCGCGGCGCTGCACGATTCGGTTCTGCTGAAAGACGTAGATCTTGCCGGGGTTAAACAGCGGGTGGAACGCCACCCATACGTCAGGCGGGCAAGCGTGAACAGGGATTTCCCCTCGTCCATCAGAATTACGGTCGATGAGAGGGTGCCCCTGGCGGTGGTCGTTGCGTCGCGGATGGTGCTCATCGATGACGAGTCCGTCGTATTGCCGGTTCGTCACGGCGAACCGCTTCGCGATCTTGCGGTGATCACCGGTTCGTTCCGGATTCCGGAGACGGGGGATACGCTGCGGCACCGCGGCGTACGCGAGGCGCTGCGCATGATAGCCGCGACCCGCGTCGCGGACGGACTCCTGTATCATCTGTTCTCCGAAATCCGCATTCAGGATGACGGTACGTTCATTCTTTACACGACCGACGGAGGCGTGCCGGTGCTACTCGGCGATGCAATAACGGCGGGGAAGTTGATAGCACTCCGGGAATTCTGGCTGGAGGAGGTCGGACCGGTGGGATCCGACCATATCCATTTCATCGATATGCGGTTCGAGGATCAGATCGTTACCCGCTGGCGAACTGGAGGAATGCGGCGATGAGAACATGCATATGCTCAGCTCCGGCATGGAGGAGCGGATTATCCACACCCATTCACAAAGCGAGATAATTGTATGCAAAACGAAATAATAGTCGGATTGGATATCGGCACGACGAAAGTCTGTGCGATTGTCGCTGCGGTCGATGAGGACGGCAGACTGAACATACTGGGCATCGGCAGGAGTCCATCCGAGGGTCTGACGAGGGGGGTTGTCACGAACATAGACAAAACGGTGCGCTCGATCCAGCGCGCGGTCGAAGAGGCGCAGTCTCAATCCGGAGTCAAGATCACCCGCATCAGCGCCGGAATTGCCGGCGAGCACATACAAAGCTTCCAGAGCCGGGGAGTGATCGCCATCAGCAACCCGGACAACGAGATTACCAGGGCGGATGTCGACCGGCTTATCGAGGATACGAAACGGGTCGCGCTTCCCGCAGACAGGCAGATCCTGCATGTCATTCCCCAGGAATTCGTCATCGACGGACAGGACGGCGTCTACGATCCCGTCGGCATGTCGGGCGTCCGGATGGAGGCGAACGTACACATTATCACCGGACTCGTGACGGCCGCCCAGAATATCTACAAGTGTGTTCAACGGGCAGGCATCGACGTCGAAGATATGGTCCTCGAACCGCTCGCATCGAGCTACGCAATCCTTGACGACGAGGAGAAGGAAGTCGGTGTGGTGCTCATCGATATCGGAGGCGGCACCACCGACCTGGCGGTGTTCGAGGAACGGACGATCCGCCATACCTACGACAGCGGAATTGCCGGACAGAAAGTAACCGACGATATTCGAAAGGGACTGGGAGTCCTCAAAGAACAGGCAGAGCGGCTGAAAAGAGAGCACGGTTACGCCTTTATGCCGTCGATCATCGATACGGAACCGATTGTACTGCCCGGGATCGGCGGACGTCCGCCGCTCGAAATCGACAACAGAATTCTTTGTCAGATCATTCAGCCGAGAATGGAAGAGATCCTGGAGATAGCAGCGATGGAGATCAAACGATCCGGGTACTCGAAACACCTGTCCGCCGGCGCCGTGCTGACGGGGGGCGGA
Source organism: uncultured Ignavibacteriales bacterium (assembly GCA_964495085.1). GTDB lineage: Bacteria > Bacteroidota > Ignavibacteria > T3Sed10-11 > T3Sed10-11 > CAZBUK01. The sequence goes on along the minus strand of CAZBUK010000047.1, from coordinate 3,377 downwards.
TCGCTTATCAAAGGGACGGTGGAACTCGCCCAGGAGGTGCTCGGGATGCCGGTCAAAATCGGTATTCCGAACGGCTTCCGCGCGGGGCTTGTCAAGGAGGTCGAAAATCCGATATACTCCACCGCCGTTGGATTGATCCTCCACCGTTTGAAGAGCAACGAGAAAGCAACGATCACCATCAACGGAAAAGGCAAGCGGGCGTCGTTGAAGCGGGTTGTCGATAGAATGAAAACCTGGTTCGACGAATTATAATAAGGAAATTGAATTTCATCCGCGGATCGCGGAGTAACAATTGAAAAAAAATCGATACAAACATTAACCCACACCCATAATCAAGCATGGAGGCTCTCGTGATAGAACTGGATGTTACAAAAAACAACGGCGCCCATATCCGCGTAGTCGGAGTCGGCGGCGGCGGCGGGAATGCAGTGAACAGCATGATCGAGAAGGGATTGCAGGGAGTAGAATTCATCGCGATCAATACGGATCGCCAGGCGCTCGAGCGCAACAGCGCGAAGCACAAGATTCAGGTCGGCAAAAATCTCACCCGCGGACTCGGTGCAGGGGCGGATCCCCAGATCGGTCACCGCGCGGTCGAAGAAGACCGTGAAGAGATCAGCCAGACGTTGGAGGGTTCCGATATGGTATTCATTACCGCGGGTATGGGAGGCGGAACCGGAACAGGGGGAGCGCCGATCGTGGCGAACATCGCCAGGACCGTAGGTGCGCTTGTTGTCGGGATCGTAACGAAGCCGTTCAACTGCGAGGGAAAACGCCGGCTCGCTCAGGCCGAGGTCGGTCTCGAAGAGCTGAAAAAACATGTAGACACGCTCATCATGATCCCGAACCAGAAACTGCTCTCCATTGTCGACCGCAATACGTCGCTGATAGATGCGTTTAACGTTGCGAACGACGTGCTCTATAATGCGACACGGGGTATCTCAGAGCTGATTACCGTGCCCGGCCTCATCAACGTCGATTTCGCCGACGTACGGACGGTTATGCGTGAGATGGGAGATGCATTGATGGGGACGGGTGTGGCAAAGGGCGAGAACCGCGCGATGGAGGCCGCACAGTCGGCGATATCCAGTCCCCTTCTCGAGGGCGTTTCCATTTCCGGAGCTCAGGGTGTGCTGGTTAATATCACCGGCGGTAAGAACATGTCGCTCGTTGAGGTCGACGAAGCGACGAACGTCATTTATGAAGCCGCCGGAGAGGATGCGAATATTATTCTCGGCGCCGTCGTCGACGACAGGTTGAACGAGGAACTGATGGTCACGGTGATTGCGACCGGATTCAACCGGAAGCCCGTAGTCCGTACGCCCAAATCCACGAAGATCCTCGATCATATTCCTTCGGGAGTGACCGATCTGAAGCGTCTCGACGAACCTGCCTATCGCCGCAGGGGCATCGACCTCTCGATCAATCATTACCGGAGCGTGCGCGAGGAAGACGCCGAGAAAGAGAAACAGAAGATCGATAAAGGGAATCCGGATAAACCGGCATTCCTGCGCAAGATCATGGATTAGACAGCTTTTCCCCCAGCGAAGGGCACCCCATTTTCATATGGGTGTGGAGTGGTGTGTCCTTCTGCCAACACCGGCCGTCGTTTTCCCCCAGACGGCGGCCGGATTTATTTCTCACGCTATACGAAGCCGGGACATCGGTCGGCAGTAAGCGATTGCCGCTCCCATTCCGACCGGCTTTCTATCGAAGCAGATGCTCTTCAAAGAAGTCGAGCACGGTTCGTGCATAGTGCATCTGCTGCTTTACCTCGAACAAGCCATGTCCGCCGCGCGGATAGCGGATATAGGTCATCGGGATTTCATCCTCGCCGAATCCTCTCAGTACGTCGTACGCCATATTCAATCCGATCCAGAGTTCGTCCGCCTGTCCGACCGGCACGCGCTCATCCCCCGCACCATGTAAAATGAGGAGAGGCGTTTCATTGCCGGGCTGCACAGCTCGCTCAAGATACCAGATCGGGGAGGATTCCATGTACAGCATGCGGTCAGATTCCTTGAAATGCCACGCGTTAAAATGTACCAGCGAATTTTCATACGGGATATCGGAGGTACCGCTGTCGGAAAACCAGTTTGAGATGCCGACGAACATAGCGGAGGCGGCGAAATTCCCGGCAAAGCGGGTCGCCGCAAGTGCGGAAAAATAGCCGCCGTACGATCCTCCCGTAATGCCGACTCTGCTTCGGTCGATCAGTCCGCGATGTTCCAGGTACTCGATGCCGTCAAGGACGTCCGTAAATTCCTTCCCGCCGAGGTCGCGATGATCCGACTTCGCGTACTCAACGCCGCGTCCCGTGCTCGCACGGTAGTTCGGAAGAAATACCATGTAGCCGATGTGCGAATAGAGCTGCGTCATCGCCGAGTAGCCCGTATTCCAACCATGCGTATATGCCGCTTCGGGTCCGCCATGAATCTGGCAGATGAGCGGATACATGTTCCCCTCCCGGTAATTCAGCGGTTTTAACAGAAGACCCGTAATGAGCAGTCCGTCCGCTGCAGGATACTCGACATACTCGTAGGAGTTGAAGCGCATATTCGCGAGTACCGGATTATTGTTTGTCACGCGTTTCAATTCCTTCCGGCGGATATTTCCGAGATACACTTCATTCGGATGGTTATACGCCGACGCTACCGTCGCAAAGGTGCCAGAGTTCCGGTGTACGTGGGCGGATTTGAAGTTGGGGTTGTTCTCTCCGAAGATAACCGTCCGCTGTCCGCCGCGCAGGGGGATCGTGCTCATGCGGGTCCAGGTCTTTTCCTCAGAGATAAATGCTACAGTGTTGTTGTCGGTCCAACCGATCCAGGTTGCGGTTCCCTCGAAGCCGGGAATGAGTTCCCAGTTCCGGCCGCTCTCCGCTTCGGCAACGAACATCGACCCCTCGGTCGGATCATGCATATCTATGCCGCCACGCCATGCTATATGCCTTCCGTCCGGCGACCAGGCCATCGTCCCGAGTTTTCCTCCTGTTTCGGTAATCAATCCGGGTTCAGTGGATCCTGCGGGATCGACGGTATACAGCTTCTTAAACATATACGAATGATCGACGGTCGGAAGCGGGCTTGCCTGAATGAGAATCCGTCCTCCGTCGGGCGACCATTCGAGGTCCCATACCGACATGTCGAAGTCGGATACGAGTATCGATTCTCCGCCGCCGATGCTCCTCACGTACAATCTGCGATGGAGGGGAGCTGCAGGTTGAACTATCCAGTTTTCTTCTTGTTTCGTGAGCTCCGGCGATTTTTTATCGACGGCGATATATGCAATACGGCTTCCGTCCGGAGAAATCCGGTATGCCTGTACCGGGGACGGCGACTCGGTCACCAGCTCCGCTTCACCGCCGGCTATCGGGATCC
>CAZBUK010000046.1:21410-29394 GCA_964495085.1 uncultured Ignavibacteriales bacterium | reverse complement strand
TTTGTTTGTTTCCAGAGGGACCAGTTAGCATTTGATCTCCGGGATAACTGAGGAAGTAGTGGCATAATGTTTGCTGGATATTATAAGTGGTATACGTCCCCACATAAGAAACTTTTTAAAATTATCATATGAATCGTTTATTTCATTGCATATTAGGAGAGAAGGGAGCAGGCCGGGATTCGATCCGGACGGCGCGGCTCATTTTTTTCGGAGTCATCGGGATTCTGACGCTCACCGCACTTTACCTCTCGTTCTTCGTTAAATTTCCGGATCGGTTTGAGCCGATTCGGTTTTCCGCGTTTCCTAAGGGTATTGTAACACCGACGGATTTTATATCGCCCTACGGTCAGGAACCTGAGTCCTTTCTCGTGATCACCCCGGATGAAGACGCGAGGAACGAAAAATATCTCCGTCTGCGGATCGATTCAAAACATGACGATTGGTGGGGGATTAATATCGGTGTGAATCATACCATTCCTCCCAACGCATTGCTGAAAATGGATTGGCGAGGAGGCGGTGAGATTCAGGAGCTCATCATAGATTTGAAAGACGGCAAAGGCGAAAATTTTTACACATTCGTCAACGCGCCCGGAGAAGAGTGGAGCACGGTTACGATACCACTGGCTGATCTTATATCCAATCCGTTTCAGCAGCCGGATATCACTCCCACCGGTATCATGCAGCACGAAAACGTCCAGGGTATCAATATTACCTTTTTCCCCAATACCGATGCTACGCTCGATACCAGGCATGTCGAGTTCGTCTACCGCTCGGATCAATGGTCATATCCGATCGTCATTTTCGGATTACTCGTTTTCGGATTGTTATTGCTGCGGAGAACCGAATCGATCTCTCTCGGAACCGGTGCTGAGTGGAATCTCCGGTCGGGCCCGATGTATACCCGTCTCTCGTATGTGCTCTACATTTCCTCCGTATTGATCGCAACGGCGGGACGGGAGGGGGATCTTTTCACACTCACGTCGGTCATAGTTTATTCCGCGTTCTTCTGTTTCATCGTGCTCGATGAATTCAAAAAGAATTTCTTCTCCGCGAATCAAATCTGGCTCTGGCGGTATATGCTGGTACTTACCGCGGGATGGTATATGGGATTCAGCGCCAACTGGTTTCAGATGGTCTGCCTGCTCGGCATTGCACTGCTCCCGATGATTCGTTTTCGGACACATAGATATTCATTGACCTTGCCGGCTGCGGCGTTGATCGCGGCGGCGGCTCATCCGGCATTCAATCCGGCGGTCATACTTCCACCGGCTACCGCCGTTATCGGTACACTCACGATCGTCATCGTACTCATCCGGCAATTGATCAGCAACGCAGAAGTCCAACGGGAGAGCCGCTATTCGATTTTACTCTATGAGCAGGCTCTCGAGCATTCCTCCGAGGCAATTCTCACCTTAGATATGGACGGAAAGATTCAACGCGTTAATAAAGTATTCGAATCCATGACGGGGTATGGTGCGGCGGAGAGTATCGGACGCGTGTTCGTCGATTTTCTGCATCCCGATGACCGTTCGCTGCTCGACCCGGAGAAACGGGCGGCTTGCGGCAAAGCCTCCCGGCTTATCGATCTCCGTCTTATGAATAGAGAGGGGGAGAACAGGTATCTGCTGGTACGCGAGATTCCCCTATGCAAGCAGGGCACCGGCATCGGATATCAGATTATCGGAACAGATGTTACTGAACGCCGTGTACTCGAACACCAGCTCTATCAGACACAGCGGCTCGACAGTCTCGGCGCAGTTGCGGGAGGTGTCGCGCATGATTTCAACAATATACTCGGCAGCATTCTCGGTTATGCATCGCTTCTTAAAATGAAGGTCGAACCGGAACATTCTTTCTTCACGCCGCTCGACAGGATCGAACGGAGTGCGACCCGTGCTGCGGATCTTACAGGAAAACTGCTCGCCTTCGCCCGGGGGGGCGGCTCGGAGAAAAAACCGCTTAACCTGAATTCGATCGTCAAAGAGACCATCGCGATCCTCGAAGGGAGTTTCGATAAATCCATCGCGATACGAACGATACTCGACGAGTCCCTCCCCGCGATGGAGGGAGATACCGGACAATTGCAGCAGGTTTTGATGAACATTTGTGTGAACGCCCGCGATGCGATGCCCGAAGGCGGCGAACTGCTCATCGAAACTTCGCACGACACGCTCGAAGAAGCGTTCGTTAAAATGCACGTCGGCACGCAGGCATACAGGTATGTCGTCCTCTCAGTGAGCGATACCGGCATCGGTATGGATAAACAGACCCAGCAGCGGATTTTCGATCCCTTCTTTACGACGAAGCCGAAGGGACGAGGTATCGGCCTCGGACTGTCGATGGTGCACGGAACGGTCAAATCGCATGGCGGGATCATCCAGGTCTATTCCGAACCCGGCGGCGGATCGACGTTCAGAATGTATTTTCCCGCAAGCGATAAGGCGATCCAGGAAATCGTACCGGTTCAACGCGAGTCCGTAAACGGAAAAGGACGGATACTCGTCGTGGACGATGAAGAGTTTATGCGCAGCCTCATAAAGGAGGCGCTCGAGGGGGCCGGGTATGAAGTGACGACGGCCGAGGACGGTGAAGAAGCGGTGGCTGTATACCGGACACAAACGGATTCGATCGATCTGGTCATCCTCGATATGATCATGCCGAAGATGGGGGGCCGGGAAGCGTTCCGGATAATGCGGGAGATTAATCCGGATGTCCGCGTTCTGCTCTCATCCGGATACAGCGAGCAGGGAGCCGCCCGTGAGGTGATCGACCAGGGAGTGGCGGGATTCCTGCAGAAACCGTATAAGTCGTACGACCTACAGAAGAAAGTACGCGAAACGCTGTGTGGTGTTGTTAAATAGAAGACAGAAGACTGAAGACAGAAGTCAGGAGTCAGGAGACAGAAGTCAGAAGACAGAAGACTGAAGTCGGACATCAGAGATAGTAAATTCATTTCAGTTCTATCGTTTCTGATCACCGAATTCTGGCTTCAGTATTCAGTCTTCTGTCTCCTGTTTTCAGTCTTCTGTCTTCTGATTTCAGACCTCTGACCACTGACTACTGACCTCCGATCTCTGACTCCCGACCTTCTTTCGTGAAAGCTCCATCCACGAAACATATCGATTTATCCGCCCGCCCGTATTGCTATTTCTGAAATAAATTATATCTTAGGGGTGATCACGTGATGCCTGACATACCTCTGCGATAAAGACCCGATCACCGAATCTGATACACCGACAGACGCGAGACCTTTCTTCTACCGAAGCGTTCAAGACACAAACCTTGTTTTCCAAGTACCGGGTATACCGCGCATAGAAACGTTACACGATCCAGGTGATATACGACCGGTCAGTGTGAACACGACAGAAACCGCAGTATTTCCGAAATACCCGGCGCGGGCACTTTCCGGCACAAATTGAAATAACTGATCAGAGACTGACTATTTTATAGAGCGCTATGGAAAAAATGAAAGCGGTATGTTATACACAATATGGGACTCCGGATGTTCTGCAGATAAACGAAATCGATAAACCAGTGCCGGAAGATGACGAGGTTCTCATTCGTGTGCATGCAACCCCGGTTAACTACGGTGATATTGTCGCCCGGAATATGGGAAACATTCCCGTCCGCGAGTTCAATATGCCGGCACCGCTCATGTTCATGGCGAAGTTATCATTCGGTCTGAAAAAACCGAAGCATCGGATTTTGGGGAGCGAGTTTGCCGGAGAAATCGAAACGACAGGAAAAGGAGTTCAAAAATTCCGGACCGGCGAGCGGGTGTTCGGATACCGCGGAATGCATATGGGCGCAAACGCCGAATACCTCTGTATGCCCGAAACGGGTATGCTGGCGACTATGCCGAAGAATATGTCCTATGGGGAAGCATCGGCTCTCCCCTACGGCGGTTTCGTGGCATTGAATCTTCTCAGAAAGGCAAACCTGAAACCCGGGCAAAAGGTACTCGTCAACGGAGCCTCAGGTAGTATCGGGTCGATCGCCCTTCAGCTTGCGAAATACTACGGCGCCGAAGTTACAGGGGTCTGCAGTACTCTCCGTATGGATTATGTGAAAACTCTCGGGGCCGATAAGGTAATCGATTATACCAAGACGGACTTTACCATGGGCGGGGAAAAGTACGATCTCATACTCGACATACTTGGAAGGAGCGAATTCAATCGCTGTGAAAATTCATTGACGGAACGCGGACGCATCATCTTCGCGAGCTTTAAAACGAAACATCTGTTACAAATGATTCGAACCTCGATCGGGAGGAGCAGGAAAGCAATATGCGTCCTTGCGAATGAGAATCCCGGAGATCTGATCGTCATCAAGGAGTTAGCCGAATCGGGTAAGCTAAAAACCATAATCGATAAAACCTTCAGTATGACACAGGCGGCAGATGCACACCGGTATGTTGAGGAAGGTCGAAGAAGAGGGACGGTGATAATTCTGCTCATGGAGGAAGGTGAAGAGTAACGTGTTCACATTTCTCAGGACTTTCGGTCGTATCATTTTTAATCACTCACTCATTTTAAGGGAGCATAGCATGGATTCCGATAAAAACACCTCCGATCCGGGTTCTCTGTCCGGGAGCACTACTGGAATAAAACGTACGGCGATGTCGGAGCTTCAACTCCGGGAAAAATTATCGATTGTCTGGGGCTGGTACTGGAGAGGATTGCTGCTGGCGATCGTTATAGCTGTTCTCTCCTCGCTTCTGGGGAGCGGTATGATGAGAATCGCCGTATCCTCTACAGCAGGACCGATGGTTCCACGTCTGAATATCCTGATGTATGTACAATGGGCGATTACGCTGCTGATGGGTTTCATCGGCCTGTTCATTCTCATCAAATGGATACTGAAATCCAGCTTCGGAGCATATAGAGTCTGGCTGGTAAAATCAGGCGATCCCAGACGGTGACTATCCAATTCCGTTACACGGTTGCATCATACAATCACCCGTCCAAAGAGACACGATATGGAGTGACAGGGCATCTCTTTGTCATAATCGCTCCCGAGACGACCTGCATCCGCAATTCATTCAAATCTTCGCCCCACTCCACACCGACGCACACAGATGTCCGGCGGTTATACTATTATAGTAATATTTCGTAGGGAGCGATCAAGACCTGCCGCCGTCCGTACACCCGGTCGTCTACCTGTCTGGTCCTGAAATACTCATTTCTTGTTATTTCTGAAATAAATATTATCTTTAGGAGATTTTGAAGGGCCTCGATCATCCGAGCAGAGTTATCGTTCATGCACCTCATAACGGAATTTCCCCAGAACGGATATCCGCATGTCTCCTGAAGCTCTTACATCCCCGGCCTGGCTGCTGATCGGATTGACGCGCAGCACTCCGGGCGTTCTCAGTATGCTCGATGGAAAACTTTCGTTCACAACCGAAAATGGACAACTATTCAATGCCGCTCTGGCTGAATTGCACACGTGCGGTTTCCATGGTACTACTTCGGAGGAGGCGTGAAATTTGCAATCGGTACGGAACGTTACCGTATTTCATTCGTTCGTCCGAACGACAGAGAGGATATAAGTCTGCGGCTGGCGGCAAGGAGCAGAAACGGCGGTCCGGAGGCCCTCGCGGTGACAGTACGCAAGATCGAAGATATATGCAAGGGCCGGCGTACCGGAAGGGCATGGAAAGCCGTTTTCCTGGAACGGAAATCGTCGAACGAATTGCGACGTCGCTCCGTCACAGATGGAACGTAAGTCTGGTACCGATAAGGAGCAGCGATGACTGCAAATAAAATATACTCCATACTTCAGGCGATAGGTAATACTCCATTGGTACGTCTGCATAAGATCGTGCCGCCGGATTCTGCCGATGTATATGTCAAGCTCGAATATTTTAATCCGACCGGGTCATACAAGGACCGGATGGCATTGTCGATGATTGAGGAAGCGGAGAGGCGCGGCGATTTGCGTGCGGGTATGCCGGTCGTTGAATATACGGGAGGTAGTACCGGCTCCTCGCTCGCTTTCGTCTGCGCCGTGAAAGGCTACCGGTTCCGCGTCGTTTCCTCCGATGCGTTTGCCGAAGAGAAGCTCCGGACAATGGAAGCCTTCGGCGCCGAGCTGACGATCGTTCCGAGCCGTGGAGGCATGGTTACGCCGGATCTCACGCCTCGCATGATCGAACGGGCGAAGGCGATCGCGGAATCCGAGCCGAGCTACTTCACCGATCAGCTCCGGAACCCCGATGCGGCGAAAGGATATGAACCGATCGGACATGAATTGATCGGACAGATCGACGGTCCGATACATGTTTTCTGTGCGTCGGTCGGCACCGCCCACATGCTCATGGGCGTTGCGCATATTCTCCGCGGTCTCGATCCTGCACCTCGCATCGTGGCGCTCGAGCCGTCATCATCGCCGATCATCTCGGCCGGTATCAGCGGAACGCATCACGTCGAGGGAATCGGGATCGGATTTATCCCGCCGCTGCTCGATGAGAAGTATTACGACGAAGCCCGCGGTATGGACGAAGCGGAAGCGCGGCGGATGGCGGCGCGACTCGCGCAGGAGGAAGGAATCTTTGCGGGCATCTCGACCGGTATGAACGTGCTGGGCGCCTGTTCAATCGCACGCGAATTGGGTCCGGACCGGACGGTCGTCACAGTCGCAGTCGACAGCGGATTGAAATATCTTGCAGGCGATCTATTTAAACGGGAAAACCTGTGACGGTAGATCTATACACGGCGCTCAGTAGACTGCTGGGACAACTCGACGGAACCGGTGAAGGAATGCTGATCCTCGACACAATGTCGGAAGAAATAAACGTACTGACAGTTGAGCACCCGGCATAATGCGGAATCGTCGAAGTATGAAGCGCTCCCTCCGGAATAGTTCGATTTGCGGTTATCCCCGATAAACTCTATCTTGACTCCCGATCGCCGACGGTAACAATTCCCGGTTATGATCGGAAGTCCCCTTAGGCCGACCGTTATCGGGTTCCTGTCGTCATTGTCGCCCGGCGCATCCCGTATCGCGCCGTACATTCACAAACAATCGGTGGAGATCATATGTCGATGCAGCGATTGTTCCTGGTTTCATGCCTTATCGCGTGTATAACCTGTTCCCTCTACCCGCAAGGGGCCTATCTCGAGCGGGGTTTGAGCGGCTTCGGCGCGACTGCGGGTTTTTCCTCGAATGAAAATGTTTCCGGCTTCAGTCTCTCCGCCGGATATTCGTTCTCGGGCGTGTTCGATATCGGCATGACGGTTGCACGACTCTCGCTCGACAGGGAGATTATCGGATCGGACGGCAGCTCCGTTTCAATCTCTCCCGGCATCGCTTACTACCCTCTCAAGCAGGATGCGGCAGGCACGCCGGTTTCCATAGCGGTATCCGCGCGGTACATCAGGGAAAGCTATTCTTCGGACGAGCTCGACCGGTTGAATATCTCGCTCACCGCCGATTTCTTCTCGTTCGGCGGATCGGTCTTTAGAGATTTTTATTTTTCGCCGGCGGCATACTTCCAACCCTATGCCGGTATCGGTTATCTGACCGGTTCGAGCAAAGTGGAAGATGCAGCAGGGAATTCGGTCAGTACCGACTATACTACGACACTCTTCGGATTCGGTACGAGCATTATTTTCAATTCGCCTGCAAGGAACAGGCTGGGTGTTCTTACCGGGCTCGTCATCGATAAGGACCGTACTACATTCTCCATGTCGGTCGTGTACGTATTCTCAGTTACCCGCGGATGACGTCGACAGCCTGCCTCGGCGTCTTCAGAGCTCTGCCGGTTCGACAGAAGTATGGCTTCTCCTCTTACACAAATACCTCATACTAAACGAAATCGGAATATATTAACGATGCATGGTTTACTCAACGATGCGGCATGGGTATTGACTGCAACATTTGTACTCTCGCTGGCATACGAATTCTACCGCGCCACCGTGAAGCGCGGAACTTCGCTCCGTTGCGTGTGAAAAAAGCGCACGCAGAGACGCAAAGCCGCAAA
>CAZBUK010000046.1:0-21310 GCA_964495085.1 uncultured Ignavibacteriales bacterium | reverse complement strand
GTGAAAAAAGCGCACGCAGAGACGCAAAGCCGCAAAGGGTTTATGAGGGATTAGAATCCGGTTTTTCGATGGTTGTTTGCATTAGTATCAGGATGCACTGATAACAGCTAAACCTCAAAACACTTCGCGCTCTCTCTGCGACTCTGCGTCTTTGCGTGAGAAAAAAGCGCACGCAGAGACGCAAAGCCGCAAAGGATTTATGAGGATAAGAATAGAGTATTCCGTTCAGTTACCTATGTTCATATCAGAATGAACTAAAAACAAATTACCTCACACACATTGCGTTCTCTCTGCGTCTTAGCGGCTTTGCGTGAGCGTATTTACTCTTCGCCGGTACGCAAATCGAACACTGATGTCACAGAAACGCACGAGATTTACACAGATAAAGATCAGTGTAAATCAGTCTAATCAGTGTCAGCAGTGTTCTATTCAAAAAAAATGAAGTTAAATAACCTTTGCGTCTTGGCACCTTTGCGCAAGGTAGACGAATGGAAAAGACAGACCATGCCATATTTATTTGAGCAATAGAAGCTTTTTACTCACTACCTGTACACCGGCTTGCAAGCGGTACATGTATACACCGCTTGGGAGATACGAAGCATCGAAGGTAACTTCATACGTCCCCGGATGTTTTTCTTCGTTCACGAGGGTCGCGACTTCCTTGCCGGCCACATCGAATATCTGTAATCGCGTTTGTGACTGTTCATGGATCGAATAACGTATCTTCGTCGAGGGATTGAACGGATTCGGATAGTTCTGTTCAAGCGAGGTGCTGCGGGGAATCTCGGATTCGTCGTCCGGGTCGCGCTCGACTGAAACCGTAAAATATGCTGCTCTCACCGCTTCATGTACCGGGTCCGCTTGCACGGCCATCTCCGTACCTATTAACGTGAGGATTTCTGCGACGGAATTGTGTACTCCCTCCGTGTCTATCTCAGTAAGTGCGCTGGAAAACCGCTGATCAATTGTATCCGGCAGCATGTGTTCTTCGACATCCAGCGGTCCTTCGGCATCCATCCTGAGATCAAGATCGTCGGTAAATGCTTGTATTGAATCCATATCCGCCGATTCGTTCAGTATCGCGAGAAATTCCGGATAATTTTCCTCCAATATCTCCAGAGTCGATTTACCGGGATTCAACTGTCTGTCGATCACCGCCAACCGGAGATCAAAACTCTGCAGAGCACGTGAGGCTTCAACCAGCAATACAAATTCATATGCTTCGCCGATCGCATGCGCCTCGCTGATGGTATCCACCACGCTGTAAAATGCCGACGTGAATTCCGCGTTATCGGCAAGTGCGGTTTCGGAAATTTGAGCTTCGATATCGGCCAGAAAAGCCTGAACATGCGTTTCTTCATAACCCAAATGGTCCATCAGAATAACAAACCATGGACTTTCGTATTCTAAATATTCGAAACTGGGTGGAACTGTTTGAATGCGGAGCATGCTTCCGTCATTATATGCGGGAGCAGCATGAGCGGAGAATTTACGATCGGTCCCTCCTGACGCCTTTGGGGGGTATGTTCTCTGAAGCTGACTCAATCTTGATATAATGTCGGTAACGGTAGTCTCTTTGTAAATTCGTAACCCGTTATATCCCTCTCGTTCAATCGATGGTATTTCGAATGTATTTCTGCTATACTTGGAATCGCTCCGGAATCCGGAATTGCCCACGTACAGAGAGGATTCGGCGTCAGAATCGGGACTATCACTCCTCCCCGCCTGGTTAGGCGAGCTGATACGTTTTCCGTTACTATCATAATGCACGACCAAAATATCGCCTCCCCTGTAGAAATATTCCTGTCTGCCGACTCTAACCCCGTGTTCGTAATTTTCCTCCGCGTTCAGGTGACCATCACGTGTCGTCGTTACAATGCCATGCCATCTACCGAACAAATCACGCGTTCCAACTTTTACAATGGTTGCAGTCCCTCCTTCTTGTGATAATGCGACCCTGGTCTCCCGGACTCTTCCGTCGTCAAGATAGTCTATTGCCGCCGGAACAAGTCCGCTTCCGATGGCAAGCAACAGAAAGAATCCTGTTATTATTACGGATAAAAGCGATAGCGAATTTGTTGTTTTCATGAAATATCCTCCGCTTTACATGTGAGCCCGGTAGCTATTCCCAGTCCGATACCGGCAACGGACATCGTCAGGTCCTGATAGCAAAAAGTACCGGGCAGTATTCCTGTATATTGCAATAGTTCATATCCAATACCTACCAGAGGGATTGTAGCCAACCAAAAGTACTTTATGATCGATGTATTTGTCCGCCACATATGCCAGATGATCAATGCATAGGAAAACGCCCATAGCCCGTTCGGCAAAGAATAGAGTATCCATTCTGGAACCTGCGTATGCAGCGGATACAGGAAGGCTCTGATCGTATCTACCGGTGCGCGTATTCCTGTAACTTCCAGCCAATCAAAAAACCTGATCGTATCCGGACGCCAGAGAACGTAGATACCGCCGCCTGCCAGCACGGCAATGCATGCTATTATGTATGGATTACTTTTTATAGCGGATTGGTTGCCCATTCCAACCTCTTGTTCATGAATTATTTAGTTCTCATGGAATGACGAGTTGTCGGATACAGAAAATAGGCGTCGAAGCCGAACACGCCTTACATTCGTTTCACCGAAACGCCCAATCAGCGCTATCGAGATACAAAATTATATGTTTTGCAGAATATCAGATATTTATATCAGCAGAGCGTTCTCCGTTACTGAACAAATCTGACGTACCTGGAGCAGATGAGATGGATTGGTATGCATGATAGTTCGTGGATATGCGATAACTATCTGGAAGTATCCGGGTTCCGGAAATCGGCTGGTTAGTGACTCCTGTTTGCAAGCATGAATACTGCGCATCTGTGGATTCATCGTTGTGCGAGTCTGTTGCGGATAGATCTAGGCGGTCATTATAGGAAATGAAAAAAGGAAAGTCAAATTAAGGTTTGATTTTCTGATAGTAATGTTTTACTATTCATGGTCTAATTTCTACGATCCGATAAGTACTTCTTCATTTTATATTCGGCGGGGAAGTAGTCGTGTAATTCTGTGCCATCAACCGGCAGGTAAAAAACGATCGATGAGAGCAACTGCTCAAATTATTATCTCGCTTTTTTATGCGTCATAAAGGCGCGAGTCAATGAGAAAAATGTGGTTTCCTGCGCTGGTCGTCATCGTGGCGACATTGATACTACTTCCCTCTTACATTCGAGCCTATTTCGTTAATGGGAATTATGATGCACCGGAATATGTTGATGGGGACGGCGTTCTCGAAAATCTGGCGGCTTACGATCTTTGGCAGCCCTATAAAACAACGATTATCAAAGAACTAAACAACCCAACCGCCGGCGATTTTCTCCGACTCAATGTGTTACTTCTCAACTGGGAATGACGAACTCGCAGCGGACGCGCGCCTTCTACGAGCAGGGCTTGGGCTTTCGCGTTGACTGGGAGCACCGGTTCGAGCCGGGATTCCCGGTGTTCGCTCAGATCACGCGCGACGGACTATCGCTCTTTCTCACCGGGCATTCCGGCAATTGTCAGATAGGCGGAGCGGCCTACATCGTGGTCGATCCCGACAGCAACCGGCTTCGCTTTGCAAATCTGAAGGATAGTGAGACACCTTAACCATATTGTCGGGCGATTCAATTCGTCGACGAATCGCATCCCAACTCCGGAGCAAATGGGCAATGTCTTTCGATTACCAACCGCTGCTGACCGGCGAGCTTCTCGAACTGCGACCGCTTCGCCGGGAGGATTACTCGCAGCTATATGCGGTCGCTTCCGATCCGTTGATTTGGGAACAGCACCCGGTCAAGAGTCGTTCTACGGAGGACGGTTTTAAACAATTCTTCGAAGAGTCCATCTCCTCCGGCGGTGCATTGGTCGCGATCGACCGGAATACCCGGAACATCGTCGGTTCCTCGCGTTATTATGGATACAATGAAGAAAACGATGAAGTGGAGATCGGCTGGACGTTTCTCGCGAGAAGTCACTGGGGCGGCCTATATAATAGAGAGATGAAGAGCTTGATGCTGGCGCACGCATTTCGATTTGTGAGTACCGTCGTCTTTCTTGTGGGTCCGGATAACATACGGTCCCAGCGTGCATTGGCGAAGATCGGCGCTGCCCGGACGGGGTGGAGGCGCAACGGCAGGGGAGAACTTTGCTGCATGTTCACGATCTTCGATCCGGGACATCCGGAAGCATAGAATCTCGAATTCTATCACCTGCGCGACACCCGCTTCATAGTCAGCCGTAACAGGAATAATGAGGAACATGGTTGGAAAGAATTCACAATTGAGACGTCCCGGAAATCCGATGCCCGATTTTGTTAAGCGAGCACTAGAAGTGGAGGGATTGATGGCCGAGTACAAAGCAAGGCCGGCCTACCAGCAGAACGACTACATCGGATGGATAAACAGAGCGAAACAACGAGAGACGAAAGAGAAGAGGCTTCGTCAAATGCTCGATGAACTCGAAGCGGGCGGCGTTTATATGAATATGGCACATCCCCCATCCAGGAAAAACAAGAAGATTTTAGGAAGATAATGAGAATCGAATATATATGTCCCGACGACTTCGACCAAATAGCGATGTATGAAAGCTGCAATACATCAAGCGGGGGCCCGGAGCCCGTTGGGACGCATACTTTTACGTCCCTGAGCCCGATGCACTGGCGGCTGAATTTGCTTCACGCAACGTCGAGTTCTCCGAACCGCTGAAGGACATTCTTGACGGTTTGTGTGGTTTCGAGCTCATGGACGCCGACGGCTATGTCTTATTCTTCGGTCGTCCCCGGTGATAAGCGCCGGTCGAAATTGTACGTATGAACGTATCCTGCGGCAGATCGTGCCCAACGATGCGCGCAGCAGACGTGCGAAGACGCGTGCGGCTGAGTGTAGACGTTAACAGGCCTTTACGCTCATCCATCCAATATTTCCCGCAAAAGAAATGAATGGAGTTATACATGCCCGATATTATCGATCTCAGGTCTGACACGGTAACCTTGCCCTCCCAGCACATGCGCGAGGCGATCGCCGCCGCATCTGTCGGCGACGATCAGTTCGGCGAAGATCCGACGGTGAATCTTCTGCAGGAGCGAATCGCCGCGCTGCTCGGGAAAGAAGCAGCACTCTGGGTTCCGACCGGCACTATGGCGAATCAAGTCGCGTTGCGCGTACTGACGCGGCCCGGCGACGATGTGGTCGTGAGTAGGGAGAGCCACACGGTCCTGCATGAAACCGGCGGGTCGGCGGCGAATGCCGGGATTCAGTTCACTCCTATCGGCAACCGTGGCCATTTTACGGCTGAAGAGTTTCTCGCCGCCGTCAAGCCACGCGACCATATCGTATATCCGCCGACTACGCTCGTGCAGATTGAGAATACGCACAACCGCTCCGGCGGGGTAATATTTCCGCAGGATGAAATTGAGCGGATCTGTACAGCAGCCGCAGAGCGGGATATCGCAACGTATCTCGACGGCGCGCGGCTCTGGAATGCAGCCGTCGCATCCGGACGACGGACTGCAGAGCTTGCCGCCCCGTTCGAATTAATCTCGGTGGCGCTCTCGAAAGGACTCGGGGCGCCGGGAGGCTCGGTGCTTGCGGGATCAAAGGAAGTCATCAAGCGCTGCATTCGATACAGGAGAATGCTCGGAGGTGCGATGCGGCAAGCCGGGATCTTCGCAGCGGCCGGTATCTATGCACTAGACCACAATATCGACCGGCTGGCGGAAGACCACGAAAACGCCCGACTACTTGCAGATCGACTTTCCGAAAGTGGGAAGATCGTTGTCGATCCGGCCGCCGTTCGGACAAATATCCTGATATTCGACCTGGTTCCGAACGGGCCCGATGCGGCGACCGTGGTTTCCCGGGCTCAGGAACAAGGTGTTCTTGTGTTCGCCTTCGGCCCGCGGACGATCCGCGCGGTAACTCATCTGAACGTGAATCGCCAGAATATCGAACAGGCGGCCAGAGTGTTCCTTAAAATTACGGAGGATTAGAGGAAAGCGATGTTTACGCGATGAGGAGAATTCCAGGAGGATGTCGATTTCGTGACTTGCGAATCGACTAAGTGATGTAAACATTCACATACGAGGAGATCGACATATGAAAATAACCATCGAGGCCATCGTCAAATCCGATTTGCATGCCGTCTGGCGGGCGTGGAACAATCCGGAGGATATCAAACAATGGAACGCCGCCTCGGACGATTGGCACACGACGGCGAGCGTCGTCGATTTGCGTGAAGGCGGCAGATTCTCGGCGCGGATGGAGGCAAAAGACGGGAGCGAGGGCTTCAATTTCGAGGGGATATACACCCGAATCGATCCATATAAGAGCATCGAATACCGGATGAGCGATGACCGGGAAGTCAGCGTCGAATTCGCCGAGCTCGCCGACGGCGTCCTTGTAAAGGAGATCTTCGACGCCGAGACCGAGAACACGCCCGAACTCCAGCGCGCCGGTTGGCAGGCAATCCTTAACAAATTCGCACGGTATGTGGAGGCGAAATAAAACTGTCCCATCGGATCTCATACAATACCATGTAGATGTCAAAGCTTGAAAATTAATACCAACCTGGCTCCCCTCTCCGCGACTGAGCGGAGACCACGCCTGAGCGGGGCAGGGGGATCGGGGGTGAGGCTGCAAGGGAGCTACCGAATCTATGTAATTTATATCGGAGTCAGTGACAACAAATTATCGAGGATATGAATATGGGAAAACTGGTTGTAGGAACGTTCATTACACTGGACGGGATCATGCAGGCCCCCGGTGGTCCCGACGAGGATCGGGACGGCGGATTCCGCCACGGCGGCTGGTTGGTTCCGTATTTCGACGAGAAGTTCGGTGAGATTATGACCGGTTGGACCAAACAAGCCGGCGCCTTCCTGCTTGGCCGGAAGACCTATGAGATCTTCGCGGCTTCGTGGCCCCGGTCAACCGATCCGGCGGACGAGATCGCAACGGCTCTCAACACCCGGCCGAAGTACGTCGCTTCGCGAACGCTCGATAAAGTCGTCTGGAACAATTCCCGCCTACTCAAGGGCGATGTTGCTGAGGAAGTGAAAAAGCTGAAACTGCAGGAAGGGGGAGAGATTCAGGTCCACGGCAGCGGCAACCTCATCCAGACTCTCCTCAAGCATGATCTTATCGATACGCTTCGCATCTGGCAATTCCCCGTCGTGCTCGGCGCCGGCAAGCGACTGTTCGGAGAGGGCACGATCCCGGCGAGCTTCCGGCTTGTCGACACACAGCAGACCGCCCCTGGTGCCGTCCTGCACGTATACGAACGCGCCGGCGATCTCAAATACGGTGAAGTGGAGGTGGGGAGGGAAAAGGTGGTATTCGATTAGCGAGGGTACTGCATAAGGTGAGAATTGATTTTATAAGTTTTATATTTTACTATGTTTGAGTGTTTATGTGTACGTGTTCAGATAAAGAGTTTGCGAAAGCAACTACCGGCGACACGAAAGTGAGGAATCGCGTTGCACCCGGGCACGAAAAAATATAATGAGTCCCAGGAGCCGAACGATCGGGCGATCTGTCAACTTCTGGCAAAGCACATAGACCGCAACTTGCCGGAGGCGGAGAACAAGATATGGCACTCCCATCCGGTATGGTTTCTCGATGAAAACCCGGTAGTCGGGTACAGCAAGCTGAAGCACTGCGTCCGCTTGCTCTTCTGGAGCGGTCAGTCGTTTGAGGAGGAAGGGCTGAAAAAGGAGGGGAGCTTCAAAGCAGCAGAAGCGCGGTACACTTCCGTCGACCAGGTTGACACGAAGAAACTGCAGCGCTGGCTGGCCAAGGCCCGAGATATTCAGTGGGACTACAAGAATCTGATTCGTCGCAATGGCCGGCTTGAGCGATTGAAGTAAAGGTATCCAGTCCCTCCATAGAGATGAGAATTCGTCCAAGGCACCCGCGATGACAGCCGGGCGTAGCCGACAGCCTGCTTCGCTGTCCGTCGCTGAGCTGGAGGGTCAGACCGCATCCCCCATCAGGAATTCGAAGTTACGAGAGCCGGGCAACTGAACGAATATTTAAATTTCAGTACTAATCATTGATATTCATTTTCTGATAACAAAATCAAGATGAGTTATCAAAAACAAATTGTAGAAACATACATGGACGGTTTCAGAGCGACCGACCATGCGAAAATATTAGCATGCCTGACTGATGACGTGGTATGGGATATGCCCGGTTTTTTTCATCACGAAGGTAAAGAAGCGTTTGATAAAGAAATTGAAAACCCAAATGCCGACGGACATCCGGACATCACCATAACACGCCTGGTCGAGGAAGATACTATTGTGATTGCCGAAGGAGCGGTTAAAGCTAGGATGAAAGACGGCAATATACTTGATGCGGTATTCTGCGATGTATTTCATTTCTCGAACGGTAGAATCAACAAACTGACAACTTACCTAATGTTCAATAAACAGCCGTAACCGTTTGCGGCCAGTGTGACGGACAAATCCTGCAGTACTTTCCGGAAATTGAGCTATTAAAACTCTGCGCAGGTATCCGGTTCGCCAAGCGCCGTATAACAATCCAATGCAGCTGACAATTGCTCTCGACATTGGCTGGTTATCGGCAGGTCGTCGTGAGCGCCAAAGACCGAATTCTCAAACGAATGGGAAATCTAACCATGGACATCACTACCGCAATCGCGGCAGGTAAGTCGCTGCTTGAGTTGGGGCAACAAATCGCCCCTATTCTTAAAAAAGCTCAGGATAGCCCGGATGTCACAAAACGTGTCCTCCTCTATTTGGAATCAGCCCAGGCCTCAGTTACAACCCTGGGACTTGAACGTCAGCGGCGAATGCCTTCGCCGGTACATTGAGCGAGTTAGAGAATACCCTGAACGGACTGGCCTCGGGAAAGAAGTAGCGGAGACAAGGCGCAGAAGGGAGCGGAATGTAATCCAACGGCGCAAGACCGGGCAGGGAGAATGGCGGTGTTTCCTCGAGATTCACTCTCCGCGGCCAACCGAAGAAGCAGACGCCATTACCGCAATTAAATTAAAGGGCTCGGAATGAAAGCATTCTATAAACCATCGAATATTTTGTTTTACATTCTGTCAGCGCTCTTATTCCTCCTGCTGGGGACTATTTTGGCGGGTATTACCGGTGCGGGTAAAAACCAGGGGTTAGCCGGCAGCGCCATTGTTTTGGGCTATGGAGTAATCTCGGGATTCGTTGCTTTCATCGCAGCCATCGTAACGGCTAGGCTTGTAAAGGAAAACCTTGTGATACTGCTCAATAAGATTTTTGCGGCACTATTCCTTTTGCTTATCGCCCTTTTTATATATCGATTTCAAACCCGTCAGGATGCTTTGAATCTACGGACTCAACCAACATCCGGACAAGCATCCTCTACGACACCCACAGCGTACGCTCAAACTAATGCGGGTGATGACTTTCCGCCGATGGGCCTTGGGATGGCAGCGCCTATGTATTATGAAAATCGCGTTGTTTATTTCTACGGCGATCTGAACCTGGAAAAACCCGTCTCCGATCACATGCCAACCGACAGCCTGGTATTTGAGCGCCGCGAAACGGGATTCGAGCTCGCTTCGGCGCCGCCATGGTTTGTCCCCGCGCATCTTAAACTCGACTACAATATGCTCTTTCTTCATGTTGTTTCTCTTCAAGCTGAATTTATAGAGGTCATGGTCAATGAAACCGATGGACAAACCGCGTTTATGGATCGGTTTAAATTTGATGTGCGGTTTTGGCCGGAATTTTTATTAACAATCAATAGTGTGGAGCAATTGTATCCTCAGGATTATCCTGTTCGCGTTAAACCGTTATCGCATGGGGCGCCTGTTTCAACCCAATATACTTTTTTGAAACCCTTGAGGATATCCAGTCATTGGATGGAGGTGGAACTATTGGATGAGCGCTTCCAATCCCGGGATAAAGGTTGGATCAAATGGCAGGAAAATGGAAAGTTGTTGATTACCTACTCGCTGTTAAGTTGATTATCGCCGGTGCCGGGCGAGTCACTTCATCGTGATGCAAGAGCGGGGAGGGAGAATGGCGGTGCTTTGTCGGGATTCACTTTACCGGGCTCAGGTTGATTGACCGGCTTTGAAGTGGATGAAAAGGCACGCGGTGTTGCAGATAGTGAGGTATATGTCGGATCAGAGACGATATGACTGAACAGTATGACGAAATCGCGGCAGCCCACTACGCCGCGTACCGCCCGCCGCTGCACCGTATGATCCTGCAACGGCTCCTCTCCACCGATGAGTCATTCTCTCTTGGACTGGACGTGGGTTGCGGGACCGGCTACTCGGCGATCGCGCTATCCGGACACTGCGCTCGGGTGTATGGGATCGATCCGAGTCCGTGGATGCTGAGTCGGGCCACGGCGCATACGCAGGTAACCTACCTGGAAGGCGCCGCGGAGCGCATACCGCTGCCAGACCGCTCGGTCGACGTTGTCACGTTCGCGGGATCACTCTTCTATGCAGACACCGGAGCTGCATGCGGGCAGCTGCGAAGAGTGTGCCGGGAAGATGCCGTCGTTGTCGTTTACGATTTCGAGATCTTGCTCGAGAAGGTTTTACAGCGGTTCGGGATGGAGCTACACGCGGGCGAGTCCGACTACGATCACCGGGTTAACTTCTCCGGAGAGGTCGGCTTCGAGGAGTTGGCGGTCGGAAGGGATCGCATCGCTGTGGATATGAGGGCGTCCGATCTTGCCCATATACTGCTATCAGACTCGAACCGTCTCTATCGATTTGCGGAGATGTACCACAACTCGGATTTCTTTCCAGTACTTGAAGCGGATCTCCGGTCTGAGTTCGATAATGCCAGACTCGAAGCGAAAATCTACTACTCGAAATACCGCCTCAACGACGTGTAGGAGCATCTGTAGGCGGCCTTTGTGTACGCGACCGCCCCTCATTACGAGCCCGATTCGGACGTGAGAGGATGGTGGCAGCTCATCGCGGGGGCGGGTACGGGTACACATTTTCACTAATCAACCGGAGCACGGGAGGGCATATGTATACTGTGACGTCCGGCGACGGAACCCGCATCGCATTCCGGCGCAGCGGCACCGGGCCGCCATTGCTGCTCGTCCATGGAGCGTCCTATGACCACATGACCGCCTGGCGGTTCGTCCTTCCGGAACTTGAAAGACGCTTCACGATCTACGCGATGGACCGGCGCGGTCGAGGCGGCAGCGGAGATTCCCCCGCGTACGAACTGCAGCGCGAGGCAGAGGACATAGCCGCAGTCGTCGACTCCGTAGACGAGCCCGTGAACCTGCTCGCACACTCTTATGGCGCTCTTTGCGCGACCGAGGCGGCATTACTGACATCGAACCTGCGTCGATTGATTCTCTACGAAGGAGTGCCGCTGAGCGGCGCAGATTATTATGCGCCCGGAATAATCCAGCGGCTCGAAGCCTTGCTTGAAGCGGGTGACACCGAGGGCATGTTGATAGCATTGATGCGCGAGGTGATTCAGAGACCGCCGGAGGAAATCGAGCTCCTGCGGTCTCAGCGACACGACTGGGCTGCGCGGTTGCGGAATGCACCTACCATTCCGCGTGAGATGAGGGCGGAGCAGGGTTACGTATTCGTTGACGAGCGCTTCAAGAATATGCACACTCCGACCCTTTTGATGGTCGGCGGCGACAGTCCTGCCATCGAGTCGGCGAACGCGAAAGGGGTATCGGATGCTTTGCCCGATGCGCGGATCGTGATACTTCCCGGGCAGAGACATACTGCAATGATCACCGCTCCCGATGTCTTGATCAGCGAGGTGGTTCGGTTCCTGGAATCATGAGGAGGTGGCGATGCATACCGTTTATCAGGCCGCTGCAGCTTACTGTCGCCTGCCGTGCCCGCATATGGACTGTATGGCGTTCGTCAGCCTGCAAAGGAGAAGGCTTACCCGGAATCAAACCAATCAGTGTATTGACGAGCGAACAAGAATCGGCTTTGAAGTTCTATATCGTGAGAAAATCGAGCCGGATAGTAGGATTCTCTGGAAACCTTTTACTCAATAGTTACGTGCGATGCAAATCTAAACAAAAGGAAAGAAGATGAAAATTCGCAGGGTACTATCTGCGCTCAAGTCCCGTATATATAAGAATCCACGCCCATCCATAAATGACCTGGATAGAAAGCTTGAGAGATATCTAAACTTTCGGAATGGTTTTTTTATTGAGGCAGGGGCAAATGACGGATACTCTCAAAGCAATACGTACTATCTTGAGAAAAAACTCGGCTGGAGAGGGATTCTTATCGAAGGCATTCCCGAGCTATATGAAAAATGTAAAACCCAGCGGCCTCATTCAATTGTATATAATTGTGCTTTGGTTTCAAACGATTTCCCACATCCATCGGTACTGATGCATTATGCCCATTTAATGTCAGTTGTTGACGGATCATTAAAGACGGAAGATGAACAGAACAAACATATCGAGACAGGTGTTGATATACAACACCTGACTCGCTCTTATTCAGTTTCAGTTCCTGCGCGTACTTTGAGCTCTATATTAGATGAAGTTAAAGATCTTCCGGATATTGACTTTTTTTCTTTGGATGTCGAGGGATATGAACTGGAAGTCTTGAAGGGTTTAGATTTTTCAAGATACAGGCCGAAGTATATTCTAGTCGAAGCTAAACATTTTGATGAGGTGAACGGCTTTTTGGCGGACAAAAACTATAAGATGCTGGAAAAAATGAGTTATCATGATTATTTGTATATGATTCAATTACTCGCCTGACAATGCGCTGTACCGGACGACTATTCCGCAGCGCTCCATATGTCGAGTTATATGACTAACTGCTTATATGCAAATCCCACATAACGCGGAAGAAATTCTAAATCCGAATCTCGAAATTCGAAATCTTTTCTATGACACATAACCATTATCTCTTAAGCAACTTTCACCGCCGGGTTTTGTTTTTCGGCTTGTGTTTCCGAAGCAAGATTTTGTAAGTCAGACTTCAAGCGGTGTAAAATAACATTTACCACATATTTAGCATCCCGTTTAATTCCGTGTATCATCCCCGAAGATAAAGCGTACTGGAAATGCAGCCCGGTAAAATATAAACCCGGTTCTTTCTCAATCACTCCGCGATTATGTATCGGTTCATTGTGATTAAATACCGGAATATCGATCCAGGAGAACGATGGATAGAAACCTGTACACCAAACAATATTTTTCACATCAGGGATCGGCTCATTTTCTATCACCGGCAACCCATCGCGAACACCGGTTACTCTCGGCACCCGGTTAATTCCTGCTTTGACTAATTCCTTTGGCTTAATTCTGACTAAGGGTCCACCCTGAGAAATAATTTTCGGTCTTACTTTTCTCCCAATAGGCGTATTTAATGTTAATACTCTGTGGAATAAAATCCGACCTACAAGTCTTAAAAGAATTAATTTTGCGAGTATGCCCTCGATATGAAAAGGTACATGACCCGTATCTCTGCCGGAGAGCCAGACAGGGTGACCATTTTTCGCAGCTTCGAGTGCTATTTCCGCACCTGAATTACCGGCACCAACTACAAGAACCCCGCCTTCCTGAAATTGTGAAGGAGTGCGGTAATCGAGGGAATGAAACTGCTTAATATCCGGATTAAGCTCTTTGGCAAATTTTGGAATGCGGGGAATTTGAAAGCTTGACATTGCAATTACAACATGCTCTGCATGAAACTGCCGGTCACCCGCAGTTACACAATATAAATTACCCTCTCTTGAAAGACCATCTACTTTTATTCCTGTGCTAACAGGAAGTTTAAAATGAGCTGCATAGTCTTCAAGATAATCAGCCATTTCATCTTTTGTGGGGAAGTAATTTGGTGATGCCGGGAACCGCATCCCTGCAAGTCCGTTAAACTTAGCGGCAGTAAAAAGGCGGAGGGAATCCCAACGTTTTCTCCAGGTATCACCCACTCTTTCACCGGCATCAAGTAATATGAAAGGGATATTATGTTTTTTTAGATAATATCCGGCAGATAAACCTGCCTGTCCGGCACCAATAACAATAACTTTATAATATTCTGGCGCATAATTCATTATTTATTTCCTCAATGTATCGTAATAATTATTTTTCCGGTATAGCACCCAACTGCTGCAATAAGCCCAGCTCATCCATATTAGACCAGCACTCAACAAATTTCCCGTCGGATATTCGGTCGATATCGATTGCAGAAATTTTCACTTTCTGTCCTGTAGGCGGAATCCCTTTAAAATCACCTTTATGGGTACCGGCAGCTGTCCAGTGTGTTGCGACTTTATCTTCTTCAGCTATCTGATCAATAATAGTAAATCGGATATCGGGAAATGCATTTCTCAATTCAGTGAAATATCCCTGTATGTGTTCCAGTCCGCGTATTTCTTCGCGGGGGAAATGAATAACAAAATCGTCGGAAACGATTCCTTTTGCGCTATCAAAGTCTCCTTTATTCCAGATTTTGTCTACAGCCATTTTAAGAAGTTCCTTATTCCGCTCTATTGCAGACGTTTCTTTTTTATCGAGCACCGTATTCATTGTACTACTCCTTTCGTTTATGTGTTCTTAATTACCAGTTCTTGGATCATCATCCTTTTTTATATATTCTAAAATCCAGAGGACCGGTTCCCTGAACCTGTACTTTCGTTACTTCGTCCGCCCAGGAATAATGATTCATATTCGGCTGAATCATTATCACGCTTCCTGCAAAGTGGGCATATCGTTTCATTCAATCTCATCAGGAGTTATCAGAACGTTATTATATGACTGAGCGAATACTGAAATGGTTGAAATTACTATTATTCTGAACGGTGAAGCAAGAGTTATCTTCATAAGTTGTGGAAATATCATCAGGTGGAAGTAGCAGAGGGTAGAAAATAAAGCGGCGCATCCGTACCTTGGAGTATTGAAGTGGCTAACCAAAACAATCCAAGTGAGATTTAAGTATTTACAAGTAAGTTTCATTCCGACCGCTCACTTTTACTTGTAAATCTAAGACTTTTAGAAGGGCAATAAATCAGGGGTACTACGTATTTTTATTTGATCTACACGTAATCAGGCGAGAATTAATTTATTTTTAATCGCAAATGATGATGCATAAGCTCTGGCGGATTTCCCCGATACCCCAAGCTTGCTGTAAATATTCGTGATATGTTTTTCGACTGTCCTTACGCTTAGAAAAAGTATTTGTGCTATCTCTTCATTGCTCTTACCTTCGGCAATTAATTTTAATACTTCAAGCTCTCTTCCCGTAAACTCATATTTGTTCTTATCGATTTCGTCAGCTTTATCTTTGTATAAATGTTTCAGGAGAGATTTAGCTTTTTCAAAATCCTTATCGGCGCCAAGCTCTTTGAATGTTGCCATTGCTTCATGCAATTCGGCTTCAGCATTGGTTAGTTGATCGAGCTTAATTAATACTTCGGATAGCATTACTCTTGTTCGTGATGATTCAAAGGGGGATTTTATGTCATCATAAATACCAACAGAATCCTCAAAACGTTTTTTTGCTTCATTCAAATTATCATCGGTAAGACTAAATATACCCTGGGCGCTTAATAAAGAAGCTTTTAAAGGAAGTGTGTTGATAGAGTTAGATATATCCTGAAGTTCACCAAGGAACGTCTTTGCTTCTTCGAGCATACCCAGTTTGAGATAAATTCCTATAAGCAGTTCTACACCAGTGGTTCTTTCAGCTTTTCTGCTTACAGGGAATCGGCGTAAATATTTCTCCGCCATAACCCGTGCATTCTCATAATCTCCCTTATCAAAGCAAAGATAGGATTGAAATAATAATTTAAGCGGATGTGACTCAGCTGCATGTAAAAGCTTTTCAGCTTCATTCCACCTCCCCTGTTTTCTCCTTAAATCGGCCAATCTGACTACAGCGGCATTTACATTTAACGGCCTGATATCCTGCAAATCAGTCGATGCGGAATGGAGCTCAGCTTCGGCTTCTTTCCAATCGCCCCGCCACATTAAAACCCCTGCATATTTAATTCTGCAGCTCGCGAACATTTCTTTATAATTCCAGCGCTTGCACAATTCTTTTACGGTATTACACCATTGCCCGGCACGTTCATAGTCGCGTATCCTTTCACAGGCATCAATTAAATAGCAGCAGGTTATTGATGTGAATTTTATGTCGGCATCTTCAGATGTTATTGCAAGCAGTGTAGCTTCGTCGAGCAAAGGCATTCCTTCGGAAATATTTCCTTCCATCACAAGGATGAAACCTTTTAATGCGCCCGCGACCATCTCCCCTTCAATACTTTTCAGAGATTTACTCATCTCACGGGTTTCGTCTATAAGTTTAAGAGCCAGATCAGTATTTTTATCGACTTCATAAGCGAGTCTTGCTTTAAGAATTTTTATAAAGCCGAGCTCCCACGAATCGGTTGTCCCTTCTAACAGATTTTCCGCCCTATGAAACCAGCCCGTAGCAACTGCGAACTCTCCCTTATAGTCGAGGTAATCCAATCCAAGCCAGCTCGCAGTTCGAGATGCCCCGAATTGATCATTCTTCTCCACAAAAAGATTGTATGCTTTGGTACGGTATGCAAAAACAGCAGGTGCATCATTCAACCACCAGCAAGCCCAGGCAAGCTGCTCAAATGTTTCCGCAGATTCAGCCTTTTCGAGGGCCTTCTCTAAAAATTCTTTTGCCTTATCCCACTCGCCGTTTGAAAGGGCTTCGCAGCCTCTTTTATAAAAGTCGTAGTTCATTTTCAAAGTATTATATCGTTCCTATCGTGAGAAGCTTCAAAATATTAAAATATTTGATTAACGGAAAGAATTTGTCGGAGAACAATTTACATAAAAAGCTTATCTGCCGAAGGAAGGAAGCGGACCCATAAAGGGCCATATGAGGCAATATTAAAGCGGTCACCATCGCCGTTTGGCTGCTGGTAAAAGCGGCATTCCTATCGGATTATACGAGCGGGTCGATCGATAAACCGGCCGGAACGGCTATAGAGGATACATTCGTATTAAGCGACAAGTTCGATGGATCTTAGGTAAAGTCCCGACTGGCAGTTTTTCGGCGAATACAATACAAGTTGATTTAGCTTGCTTGACAAGCTATTCTCATCAACCCCGGAGGAAATTCCGCAGCCGGTAGCTCGCCTTTGCTTGGCGTGCTTTCGGATTATTCTTTTTCGGTGCAGGTTGAGCTTGAGATGGATACATTTTACTGAAAGCTGCACCGGCATGCAATTTGCACGATTTCGAAGGAACTCGAAATCTGATTCGGCGTGCAGGGGCAACTCTCATTCGCCTGGCTAGCGGCGCTAGGGCTCCGGTGTTTGATAAATCATAAAAATTGTTATATTTCGATGTGTTCAATATATTCCGGTAACTATCTCTCCACGCAGCTCAGGCGTATCGTTATCCCGCATTACAGTCTTAAGGAGTACCTCAAAAATGCCGGCAACTCTCAAGAATACTCTCGCACAGCTAAAATCTCTCGGCAACGAAAAAGTCCGTGCGCATAACAAAAAGAACGGCGCCGGGGACAATCAGTTCGGCGCCCGGCTTGGCGACATCCGGAAGCTTGCCGCGAAGATCAAGACCGACCACCGGTTGGCCATCGATCTCTGGGACACCGGGAACGTCGATGCCCGGCTTCTGGCGATCCTTCTGATGAGTCCCAAAAACCTGTCCCGCGACGAGATGGATCGGATGGTGCGCTCCGTCGACTTTGTGCATGTTGCAGACTGGTTGATTTCCTACGTGGTCAAGAACCATCCCGACAAGGAGTCTCTTCGCCAATCATGGATGGATGACGACGACCCCTGGGCTGCCCGCGCCGGATGGAGCCTGACATCGGAGCGAATTTCTAAAAACCCTGACGGGCTCGATCTGCCGGCGCTGCTGGATCGTATCGAGTCCGAAATGGGGAGCGCTGCACCGGAAGTGCAATGGACGATGAATTTCTGTCTTGCGGGCATCGGCATTCACTTCCCCAGACATCGCAAGCGGGCAATCGCCATCGGAGAAAAACTGGGAATCTATCGCGACTATCCGGTTTCCAGGGGCTGCACGTCTCCGTTCGCTCCGATCTGGATTAACGAAATGGTGCTCCGGCAAAGTTGAATGATTGGAATGTCTCGCACAGTTTGCAGGATAATATCCGGTTGCAGCGAACGATCCGTTGCGCAGCCGCCTTAGAATCGGAACGCTATGAGAAGCTGTGACAATGAAAATATCATTCTGTGAAAGACTTGAAGAAATATTTAACCGGCGGCGATTTGAGATCGATAGGCGATGCTCATAAATTAGTATCGCTCATACACAATCAAAATGACTTTGACAAGCTGTTCACCTTTTTGTTAACAGGTACTAGACTGGAAGTCATGAGAGCCGCCGACGCTATCGAAAAAATCACCGTAAACAACCATGCATATTTATACAAACATAAAAACGATCTACTGAATTTATTCTATGCTGCTCAGCATAAAGAATTCAAATGGCATCTGACATTATTAATTTCAAGAATAAAATTTTCCCCGAAGGAATTACAAAAAGTGATTCCTAAGCTCATCGAATGGATAAAAGACACAAAAGAAAGTAAAATCGTGAGAGTAAACTCACTACAATCATTATATGAATTAACTTACAAGAATATTGAGTTAAAAAAAGAATATGAAAAGGTTGTTAAAGAAATAGAGAAAGAAAATATAGCTTCGATTAATGCAAGAATTAAAAAATTAAACTCTTTAAAATCATATTTATAGCCCTAACCTTCAGGTCGGGGCCTGTGGAGAAAACCCCCACCTGGAATGGGCTTTAGCTCGCCATAATATTACATTGAGTATTGTTTGTTTATGCCTTGCGTAACATCAATAAGGTAAGCATAGAAAATCTAAAATATTTTGAGCTTCGGTTATGCGGCAATACCGTACGACGAGGAAAGAAATAATGAAAACAATTTGTACTGCCGCCATTGCAATGGTTGTAGTCGGTAGTCTCGTCCAAGCCGACGACGAGGCCGCCAATCGCCCCATTGTGCGTTCATCGCAGTACGGGGTACGCGAAAAGCGTTCCGGATGAGAGTTACGGATAAAAGGGAAAGACGTGGGTATTCTCGGTCGGACGTGAGAGTGACACAGTAATCTGCGAATACGACTGGTACGCAAGTGGAATTTACATTGGCGGACCAGGAGACGCGACCTTGATCCGATTTGGACCATGGCATCGAGGACACCAACCTCATGACGACCATCTCGCTATTGGAATTTACCGCGATGGTAGGGTGCTCAAAGAATACTCGACTGCTGACATCATGAAGATGGGAAGCGGCATTTCCACGAGCGTCTCACACTACCAGGTATTCGCTGACCGCCTGGGTTTTCGGTGGCTCAGAGAGAACGATTACGTGTACGAGGTCAAAGGAGTCAATGGAAAGGTGTTCACATTCGATCTTACCACCGGGAACATAAAGTGACGCGGGTACGGGTCGAGAGCTTTTCAATATCGCTTGATGGATACGGAGCGGGGCCGGATCAGGGTATCGATAATCCGCTCGGCATTGGCGGGACGGATCTGCACCAATGGGCGTTTCCGACGCGCACATTCCAGCGAGCCCTGTTCGGCGGAGATGGCGGCGAAACGGGGATGGACGACGAATTTGCCGCGCGGGGATTCAGGAATATCGGCGCCTGGATTCTGGGGAGGAATATGTTCGGACCCGTTCGCGGGCCATGGCCGGATATGAGCTGGAAGGGCTGGTGGGGCGACAATCCGCCCTATCACGTTCCGGTTTTCATTCTGACCCACCATGCTCGCCCAGCCATCGAAATGGAAGGCGGCACCGTATTTCACTTTATAACCGGCGGCATTCACGAGGCGCTCGACCGGGCGCGCGGGGCAGCGAATGGGATGGACATCCGAATCGGCGGAGGACCGCAAACTATTCAACAATATCTCCGTGCAAATCTCATCGACGAACTGCATGTCGCGATCGTGCCGGTTGTGCTCGGCGGTGGAGAGCGGTTGTTCGAGGGAGTTGACCTGAGGAGTTCGGGATACGAATGCGTGCAGTTTGCAGCGTCGGAGAAAGCTACGCATGCTGTGCTCCGGCGACAGGGGTAAAAAGTCGCCTCTCTCTTGACGATGAGTGCATCTCCCCCCGCGTAAAAACATTATGATAATATAGTGAAATTAAGCCGGAGAGAGTCGCCTGACACCGTATATAAAAGGAGAAAAATAAATGAAAAATATTAAGCTTGACACTGAAGAGCAGGAAATCGAAAACAAATTTGAAGAATATAAGCCTGTGTCTAAAGGAAGTCAAAAAGCGTTTTAACAAAATATTCAGAGGCAGCCGGAAAAGCCGGCCGATTGGCTTGAGAATCAATGAAGATGATTTGAAAAAGTTAAAAGAAAAAGCCGATAAAAATGGTTTGCCGTATCAGACTATGATTAATGTTGTTATTCATAAGTATGTTAGCGATGCATACTTAGATAAGGAAGAAATTGATAAATATTTAAAATTAAAAGCGGGTTGATATTTCGTTGCAATGGTTGGCGCTGATCCGGGGGGTTCGGCAGATTTAAATCGGCGCTTTCCGGGTACCACGAGAGGTTGTATATCTGAACTTGTCACCGATACTACGAATAAGTAGAATGAATACTTTAGCCGTAGAAGTTGAACCCGGAATTATCGATTTATCTTTTACATCCGACGCGCTTAAGGTAGTTCTGGTGGATGGAAGAGAAATCTCTACTCCATGAGAATGGTTTCCCCGGTTGCGCGATGCAAAAGACCACCAGCGTAAAAGCCGGCGTTTGATTGGAGGAGGAATAGGTATCCGTTGGGAGGATGTAGACGAGGACATTTATATGTCGGGATGAATTCATTCCATAAAAGGCATTCAAGAGAGCCGTGCAGAAAGCCGGATTGATAACAAGAGCAACATGTCATACAGTACGACATTCTTTCGCAACGCATCTTTTGGAAGCTGGCTACGATATACGAACCATTCAAGAGCTATTGGGTCATAAGGATGTGCGTACCACGATGGTATATTCGCACGTACTTAACAGAGGCGGTAGAGGAGTAAAAAGTCCCATTGATTTTAAAGAATCAAATGCGTCTTATACGGAAACCATATAAGATACCGGATAACGAGTTTTCTTTTCTGTAATATATTGAGAATATTATTGATACAGGAGATTATTTTGTGCATATTAACCGGAAACTAAGCCAGATAATGGTATTATCTGGAAACCAAATAAACAATAGTTGTGCCTATGGGAACCGCCCGTTATAAGTGTTCCCGCATGAATGAAGGAGGTCGTTAT